>JALFIK010000149.1 GCA_022776205.1 Eubacterium sp. | reverse complement strand
GTGGGTGCAGGACTTTATGGCTCGGTTTTTGCCCACGAAATGACGAAAGCCGGAAAGAAGTGTCTTGTGATTGATAAAAGGAATCATATTGCGGGGAATATTTACACAGAAAATGTGGAGGGAATCAACGTACATAAATATGGTGCCCATATTTTTCATACTTCAGACCGGGAGATCTGGCAGTATGTGAATCAGTTCGCAGAGTTTAATCATTTTGTCAATTCTCCGATTGCTGTCTATAAAGATGAGCTTTATAATCTTCCTTTTAATATGAATACGTTCAGTAAGATGTTTCATGTAAGGACGCCGGATGAAGCAAAGGCAAAGATTAGGGGAGAGATTGATCGACTAGGAATCAAAGAGCCGGCAAATCTGGAAGAGCAGGCACTTTCTCTTGTGGGGACTTCCGTGTACGAAAAACTCATTAAAGGATATACGGAAAAACAGTGGGGAAGAGATTGCAGGCAACTGCCTTCTTTTATTATAAAAAGGATACCTCTCCGTTTTACCTATGACAATAATTATTTTAACGACCGTTACCAGGGAATTCCGGTGGACGGTTATACGAAAATGGTGGAAAGGATGCTTGCCGGAACGGAGATCTTATTGAATACGGATTATTATGATTTTATAAAGGAACATCCGGGGATCGCAAAAAAGACGGTTTATACCGGGATGCCTGACCGTTTTTTTGATTATCGGTTCGGCGAACTCCAGTATCGCAGTGTCCGATTTGAGACAGAGATTCTTCCGATGGAAAATTATCAGGGAAATGCTGTTGTGAATTATACGGAAAGGGAAGTCCCGTATACAAGAATTATTGAGCACAAGCATTTTGAGTTTGGCACACAGCCGGTTACCGTGATTTCCAGAGAATATCCGAGTGAATGGAAAGTGGGTGCGGAACCTTATTATCCGGTAAATGATGAAAAGAATGAAAAAATAGCAGCAAAATACCGGGCACTGGCACAGAAGGAAAGGGATGTGATTTTTGGAGGCCGGCTGGGTGAGTATCGGTATTATGATATGGATAAAGTAATAAAAGCAGCACTTGCAGCAGTGGAAAATGAAAGGAAAGAGTGAAAATTTCTTGATTTCCTCCCCGTACCGGGTATAATAAAGAAGTAGAGATCATTTAATTTATAACTAAAAATGACCAAGGAAGGTATCTTTGTGCGATGATAAGGATACCTTCTTTTTTTATACGGAAGGGTGATGAGGGATGACGAAGCTGCAGACAAATGACTGGCTTATTTTAAATTCGATTATTTATGAAATTTATACGACAGAGAATTTTGAGGAGATGCGGGAAAAATTTCTTGAGCAGATGAAGATGGTTGTGGACTTTGACAGTGCGGATTTTTATCTGGCGTCGGAGGATGGGGAATATAAATTGACGGATCCGGTTACTTTCCAGTGTGATCCGGGAATTTCCGATGTATATGATATTATTGATTACAGCAGGGGAATTATGTACAGCGGGAAGAGTATTGTTTACCGCGAGACGGATATTATTTCGGACGCACTCCGTATGGAAACAGAATATTATAAGAAGGTTTACCGGCCAAATAACTGGCATTATTCTTTGCAGATGATCATGGCAAAGGATAAGAAATTTTTAGGAGTTGTAACCTTTTACCGAAACATCGGCAAGGACGACTTTTCCCATGATGAAGTTTTCCTCGTGGACATGTTAAAAGACCATATGTCTTACCGCCTTTGGAAAGAGCAGGAGAGAAAACAGCAGTTTGGAGAGAAGCTCACGGTATCTGCGGCAACCAAGAAATATGGTCTTACAAAGCAGGAGCATAAAATTCTTAAATTTCTTATGGAAGGAAGAGATAATGAAACGATATGCGATCTCCTTTCCATAAGCATTAATACGCTGAAAAAGCATATTTTGAATATTTACCGCAAGCTGGGAATCCGGAATCGTGTCCAGTTATTTAAAAAGATCCGGGAGAAGGAATAAATGCAAAATAAGTAGATTGTTTATTAAAAAGTAGTAGAAAAATGGTAAAAAGAGTGACTTGTTTTCGATTTTTGAATGGAGTATATTCACACTATC
>JALFIK010000128.1 GCA_022776205.1 Eubacterium sp. | reverse complement strand
CGAGTCTGGTCTGTCCTGCCTTTCTCGCCTCTCCGATGGCAATCACAACAATTGCCGCATCTTCACAATCTTTATAATCTCCACTTCGAACCTTCGTCTCCCTCTGACTCTCTCCCACACTGTCCGCAATATCCAGAGCCTGAGCCACCGCCTTGTCCCAGTCCAGATCCACAAGGACAATTTCTTCACAGACCCCTGCATGAGCCAGGGCATATCCGCAGTGGGAACCCACATGTCCTGCTCCGATGATTACAATTTTCCTCACGTTCTCTGCCTCCTCAATCCTTTGAATCCTGTATGTTTTCTCCTTTTTCTTTCATAAAATTTCACTAATGAAAAATTCCATACAATGAAAAAATCCCTGACAAAAATATTATTTTTGTCAAGGACGGGCTAACATATTAATTCTCCCGCGGTACCACCTTGCTTCACGAAACTCCTTTCGTGCCCTCACAGGATACAATCATCTCCCTGACAACTAACGTATGTCCTCACGTCAGTGCTAATAAGGTTACTCCCTGTTCACACTGCCCTCCGTGGCCCACCTGGTAATCTGCGTTCTGACCGGCTCTCAGCCACCCGGTCTCTCTGTGAGTGCAATAATCACCCCAACTTCCACATCATCGGTTTCCTGCGTGTCCGCTTTTTTTATTGTAATTTGAATTTGATTATATACCAGTTTCGGAAAAAATGCAAGTGATGTTTTGAAATCGTTAAAAAGGCATCCCCGTGGCCAGGATGCCTCTCTTAAGAACAACTAAATAATTATTTGATCACAATCTTGATGGTCTTTGTAGCACTCTGATAATTCTTTGTTGCTTTCGCAGTAATCTGAATCTTATAAGTACCTTTCTTGATACCCTTCTTGATTGTAACTTTGCCCTTCTTGCTTACTTTAATGTACTTCTTGGCATTTTTGCCTGTTACTTTATATGTAATCTTTGAGCTGGTTGCTTTTGTCTTTAATTCAAAAGATTTTCCAGCTTTTTTAAGCTTAGATGCTTTGTAAGACTTAGAACTTACTTTTGTTTTAATTGTCTGAGCTTTTTTCTTGATTGTAAAGTAAACAGTTGCTTCTCCGGTATATTTTCCAATACCTTTAATTTTAATCTTATAGCAGTCTGAATTCTTTGCTGCATATTTTTTATCGATAACGAAATCTTTGTTTAAATATAATTTCTTTCCACCAATAACAAGAGATCCAGGTAACTGGCTCTTACCATTATATGTGACCTCAGATTCAGCAACCTGTCCATTAATGGATGATTTTGATGGAGACGGTGCTGCAGCACTTACTGCCATCGGCGCCATCAGCATTACCGCAAGTAAAACTGCTACTAATTTTTTCGTCATTTTCATAACCTATGCCTCCTTTGACAAAAACCTTCCGGCCACGACAAAAGGTAATGTCCCTTTAAAATATAATTAACATTTTCAAAAAGAAAATGAAATTACCGTGTTACTCTATCCTTTTCCCCATCGCCATAATAATACTGTCCATACTTACTATACCGCTTTCGATAAATGCCTCCTTTTACCTCCGCCCGGTTTAACACAGTTCCAAGAACGGGGCAGTTTACCTGGCGAAGCTGCTGTAAGGACTGGCGTATCACCCCTTTCGGGGTCTCCCCACAACGAACCACAAGCACTGCGCCGTCACAAAGGCTGGCAAGGAGTGCACCGTCCGATACTGCTCCTAATGGAGGGGTATCAAGAATCACAAAACGATAATCCCGCGACAGACGGTCAAGAAGCTCCTCCGTACGGGGATCTTCGAGTAATGCAGACGGGTTTTCAAGAATATTTGACACAGGAACCCAGTACCCATTTTCATAATTTGTCTCATAGACCACATCCTCATATTCTGCCTGACCGGACAGATAATAATCAAGTCCTGCCTGAATGCCGGAAATATGTAACCGATTTTTCACAACGGATTTTCGAAGATCACAGTCCACATAAACTGTCGGGAATCCGGCTTCCGCAAGCATTTTCCACAAATGCGATGATACTGTACTTTTTCCTTCATCCGGTGCACTGCTGGTAATCAGAATTTTTTTTGTATTTTTCCCACAGAATTTAATATTAACTCTCAGGCGGTTTAATGCCTCTTCTGCAGCATAAGGAAGTTCCTCAATTGTTAAATTTATTTTATTCATTTTCTCTTAGCCCTTCCTTTATTTTCTTCTTTTTCTCCATGAAGCATATCCATATCCGGAATCACCGCCAGCGGAACAATATCGAAATATTTCTCCATATCTTCTGCAGAACGAATTGTATCATCCATCAGATACTTTATAATCAGATACATACAATAAATGAATGCTCCGGCCAGGGCTCCCATCATCGTGTACTTCGTGTAGCTTGGTCCCGCTTTTTTATCAGCAAGTTTCGCCTTCTGTGCCACATTTGGTGCATTCGTACTCATTGTTTTTGGCAAATAATCGATACAAACATCCATCAACGTATTGGCGATATCCCGGGCCTGTTTTGGATCTGTGCTTGTTACCTTAATATTTAAAATACGGGTATCCTGGGGATTCTCCAAAGTAATCATTTTGGCAAGACCATCAGAATCCATATCCAGATTTAATTTATTGATTACCTGCTCCAAAACCGGATAACTTAACATCAGCTGTTCATAGTCCGATGTCAGGGAAGTACCGATATCCAGATCGGTAAGATCAACCACGGAATTTTTAGAAGCAGATACAATGTACATTTTCGCTGTGGATTCATAGGTCGGCTGAATAAAGAAATAGGAATAGGCATTCAGTAAAACAGCCCCCAGTAAAAAGCACAATATGATGTAATGCAGTTTATCAAGAAGCGTCCACGCAAGATCAATCAAATCGATTTCTCCCTCATTCTCCGGTCTGTCAAGAAATTTTCCCCGCTCCGGAGACTGGCCTCCCGGAATTACTTCGAATTCCGGAAATATATCTTTCTTTTCGTTATCTAAAGCAGTCATACTTTCCCTCACTTATGTTTATTACTTAATTTTCTTAAAAAACAGCTTCATGGCAATCTCCCCTCTGCTGTCTTCATTCATTGTAAATTCATTATATCCGTCTTCGCCGATTGCATCGGTTCCCTGAATAGACAATTCTCCTTTATCCTCACTCTCCAGAATCATATTGGCCACATTTCCCATCTGACCCACACTCATATCTGTCACCATATAATCACTGAGGCTATTATAAAAAGTATTGATAAATCCACCGTCCTCTTTCAGCTTTTGTTCAAAAATTGGCGTAAGCGCATTCACATAGGCCTTCTGTCTCCTCATTCGACATTCATTGGTGCCATCCCCCACATTCATCCGGTCATGGACAAAATGAAGTGCCTGCTCATCCGTAAGCGTTACTCTCTCACCAATTTTTAAAGACGGATCTGACTGGGAAAAATCATCTTCAATAGTCACCGGAACACCCCCGGCAAGATGATTGAGTACAGTGATTGCATCAATATTTAAAGACAGATATCCGTCAATCCGAATGCCATAGAGCATCTTTGACACGGCATCCACCGTATTTTCACAGCTTAATTCCATCCCGTCTCCATTTGCATGGGCAAGGGCAATCTGAACCTTCGTTGTCGCAAGGTAAGAACCGTCATCATCCAGAGATTTCACATCCGT
>JALFIK010000066.1 GCA_022776205.1 Eubacterium sp. | reverse complement strand
GATTTGAGCCAAATGACAAATATGTTGAAATTCTTGATATCGTTAAAGCTGTTTCTGAAACAGTGGATATTCAGGCAGCTAAAATTCTTGTGTCTGGCGGACGTGGTGTTGGATCACCGGAAAACTTTGCATTACTTGATGATCTGGCAGAGGCAATTGGCGGAACCGTTTCCTGTTCTCGTGCAGTTGTTGATAATGGATGGAAGCCAAAGGATTTACAGGTTGGACAAACCGGTAAAACGGTTCGTCCGAATGTATATTTTGCAATCGGTATCTCCGGAGCCATCCAGCATGTAGCAGGTATGGAAGAATCCGATATCATTATCGCAATCAACAAAGATCCGGATGCTCCAATCTTTGATGTTGCAGATTACGGTATTGTAGGAGATGCACTGAAGATTGTACCGAAGTTAACAGAGGCAATCAAAGCGCAGAAGGCCGCAAAATAGTATATTGTGTTAAATCATAGATTTTGTGAAAGAACGAAAGATATTTTATCTGAGATGTATCGTTTAGGACGATGTATTGTTGAGGAAAAAATATTATATTTCTGAATCAAGATATATGGAAAAACAAGATAAGAAATTCATAGATAATTTCTTCTTATATAAAAAGACTGCAGTTTATAACTGTGGTCTTTTTTATTTTTTATCACTTTTTAAAATAAAAAAAATACGTAATCATAAAAAAAGAATATTATATCCCAAAATATGGAAATAATAGAATGAAATGTGATATAATCCTGTTTGTAACCAATCAAGTACTAGAAAGGAGGCATTATGTCACAGATTATCGTTTCTACACAGGAACTTTCTGCAAAGAAAGAATCACTTGTAACATTGACGAGTTCTTTGGAAAGCCAGATTACGAATCTGGAAACTGTGGGGAATAGTCTAAATTCCATGTGGGAAGGAAATGCAAAAGAAAATTATACAAAAGCATTGAGGGAAGACATTACAAAAATGAAAAACTTCTTAAAAGTAATAAAAGAGTTTATTACAGTACTTCAGAAGATTATTACAATATATGAGACGATAGAGAAAAAGAATGTTTCCACAGCAATTGGAGGAACGCAGAGAGACAGAATGTAGGTTAATTGAGAAAGGAGGTTTATATGGGCAATATAATTAATGTCACGCCGGAGAAATTGCAAGGGGCTGCAGGTTCTTTTCAGTCGGCGGGAGCAGGATTAAAAAAAACGGCAATGGAGATGATACAGCTTATTACTGGAATCAGCAGTTCTATTTGGAGCGGGGAAGCATGCAGCTCTTATTTAAATAAATTTAAAGGGCTGGAAACAGATATTAATCGAATGTATAAGATGGTTGAAGAAGAGTCTGCGCATTTGATGATGATTGCCAGAGAGTATCAGTCAGCAGAAAGACAGAACAAAGCAGCCAGTGCATCTTTGAAAAACAATGTTATAATATAAAGGTTTGTCTCATGATTTTTTCCTTGATTATATGCCATGAACAAAAAGAAGGTGTTTTCCTTGGGTCATTGTGCAGTAAGATGATACAGATATTTGGAAAAGAGTCCCTGTATAATTATATCATATATGATGGTAGTCGAAATAAAGAAAATTGTCTTGTCCGGATTTCACCGGATATGGTACTTGTTGAAGTATCCTGTCTGTCGGATTTAAAGAAATTGAGAGAAGTCCGTTTGAAATATCCGTATGCACTTCTTCTGATTATTGCCAGAAAAGAAATATCCCCGGATAAGTATCTGATACCAGGAATCTCGCCGGACATGGTCATTGTCAAACCATATTCCCGGCAAAAAGCCTGTAAAAGTCTGCAAAAGTTCGTCACTTATTTTTATGAAAAAAGAGCAGGAGGCAATGAACGGTTTGCTGTTCGTACAGAAGGAGAAACGTATTATTTTTTTTACAGGGAAATAGAGTTTTTTGAGGCAAGAGAGAGAAGACTGATTCTTCACAGAGCCCAACAGGAAATATTATTTAATGGCTCCATCCGAAAGCTGGAGGAGAAATTGCCGCCATATTTTGTCAGATGCCACAGAAGTTATATCGTAAATACATTTTTCATTAAGAAAACAGATCTAAGTCATGGTCTATTATATATAAATGAACTAACAGTTATCCCGGTATCGAAAAAATATAAAGCCAGAATGGAAAAAAGTTTAAAAAATATGGAGATTGTATAGTCAATTTTTATTGACCCTTGTATATAACGGTGGTAAAATAAACTTATGATATTTTTTTAACAAGAGTTGGTTATTTGTTAGGAGGAGAAGCATGAGTTACATTAAAGAATATGCGCAGAAACTGGTTACAGCCGAAGAGGCAGTTAAAGTGGTTAAGTCCCATGACTGGGTGGATTATGGATGGACGACAGGTACACCGGTTGCACTCGATGCGGCACTCGCAGCAAGAGCAGATGAGCTGGAAGATGTAAATGTCCGTGGTGGTATCTTAATGTGGGAACCGGAAATTTTTAAAGTAGATAATGTGGCAGATCATTTTACATGGAATTCCTGGCATCTTAGTGGAATTGAGAGAAAAGCGGCAAAAAAAGGTTTCGTATATTACTGTCCGGTTAAATACTCTGAACTTCCACGTTATTACAGAGAGAACATTCGTCATATTAATGTTGCAATGTTTCAGGTTGCACCAATGGACAAACATGGATTCTTTAACTTTGGTCCGAATGCATCTCATATGATGGCATTATGTGAAATTGCCGATGTGATTATTGTTGAAGTAAATGAAAATATGCCACGCTGTCTGGGTGGTTTTGAAGAGGGAATTCATATTTCCAAAGTTGATTATATTGTTGAGGGAGATAACCCTCCGATGGGTGCCATGGGTGCCGGAGCACCTCCAACGGAAGTAGACAGAGCAGTTGCACAGCTTATTGTGGACGAAATTCCTGATGGAGCGTGCCTTCAGCTAGGTATTGGTGGAATGCCAAATACAGTTGGAGCGATGATTGCAGAATCTGATTTAAAGGATCTTGGAGTACATACGGAAATGTACGTTGACGCTTTTGTTGATATTGCGAAGGCAGGAAAGATTAACGGAAGCAAGAAGTCGATTGACAGGGGACGACAGGTGTATGCTTTTGGGGCCGGAAGCCAGAAGATGTACGATTATCTGGATGATAATCCAGAATGTATGAGTGCGCCGGTTGATTATACCAATAGTGCTGAAACAATTGCGAAACTGGATAATTTTATTTCTATTAATAATGCAGTTGATCTTGATCTTTACGGACAGGTTAATGCAGAGAGTGCAGGTATTAAACAGATTAGTGGTGCAGGTGGCCAGCTTGACTTTGTTCAGGGAGCATATTTATCAAAGGGCGGGAAGAGTTTCATTTGTTGTTCTTCCACATTTACATCAAAAGATGGTGTGAAACATTCAAGAATCAGACCAACTCTTGCAGAAGGCTCTACAGTAACGGATACTCGTCCGAATACTCATTATGTTGTAACAGAGTTTGGTAAAGTATGCCTGAAAGGATTGTCAACATGGCAGAGAGCGGAAGCCCTGATCAGTATTGCTCATCCGGATTTCAGAGATGAATTAATCAAAGAAGCAGAGAAGATGAAAATCTGGAGAAGAAGTAATAAGTAATGATGGATGAATGAAAAAGTCCTCTTACACGAAAGAAAACAGTGTAAGGGGACTTTTTGTTTTATCAAACTTTTTGAGAACAATAAATATGTTTATTTTAATATAAGATTATCAATGTTACGAATAATGATTGTTGATTTTCCTGTGACATCTGTTTTTACTTCAAAATTTGCAAGCTTGTTATAGGTTTCCATGGGAATTGAAATTTCAATTCCACTGTCGGTTACCATAACCTGCTTTTCCAGCTTCTTCACAGTAGATTCATTGGCAACAGTAAAGTTGTCATATTGAAGATCGTATTGTTCCATTTTTTCATCAAATTCTGATTTCTTTTTCGGACTTTTTCCAAAAAGACGATTTCCTATTTCTTCGATATCAAAAGATTTGTGGTCCAGATATTCTTTTTGGAGGGCGCTTTTTGTGTCCATCTTTACTTTCAAATCAGCACCATCGTATTTATTGGAAATATTGTTGATAACTTTTGTGAGAATATTCAGCTTTTTCTTTGGCGGAATACTTGTATGGCATATGAGAAAATTCTCGGACAAATAAGCTGTTTTTTCTCCGTTTATTTCATAACGTTTCTCCAGAAGTTTAATGTGTAAATCGGATAGATTTATAATTACTGCTTCCGGAATACGAGACGATGCAGAGGGAAGCAGAGAGTGTGATTTAATTATTCCGTTATTGATAATGGGGAGGTCTTCTTCCGGAACATCTGTATCGGAAGATTTCCGGCATTTTGATGTTATTATTTCATGGGTATAACTTTCTTTATAGTTCATTTTGAGAAGGGCGAGATAGATGATTCCTTCTGCCTGAAATGTGACAAAAAGAAGATCTGCAGCGGGAATATCAAGACCTTCTCCCATAGTATTATAAAGTCTTTTTGCAATTTCCTGGCTTGTTGATATAAAAGAAGCTTCATCGGCTTCATCCCAGGAATTTAACAGAGAGTAAACAGGGGAGGTTTCCGGATTAAATTCACAGTTTTTGGTGTCATCGCTGGATAGTATTTTAAAAATGTGGTTGCGAATAAATTCATGAAGATCCGGTCCGGGATTTAAAAGAGTGTCGGAAAGAATGCACTCTCCCCGGTTCGTGTCAAGAATATGTAAAATAGCTTTTCTTATTATGATATCGTCTCTTGCAATCATATTGTAAACTCCTTTGTATTATTTGAATTATTAGTATACCACCTTGGGGGAGAAGGCGCTATGAAATTTTTAATTTTTATTTTTGGAGAAAAGCGATTTGAAAAATATGATTTGCCTCTGAAAGAGGGGGAAGAGAAGACGATTCATTTAAATAAAAACTATTTTGATTTAAGCTCAGATGTCTTTCTGCTAATTAGGACTATGTCAAAAGGATGGTGTATCTCGTATGGAGAGAGGGGAGAAAAAGGGGGTAATATTTTTTTTGAAAGGTCTGGATCCAGAGTGAATTATGAGTTGGGAATTGGGAAAAAGGATAGGTTGACAATTCGATTTATAGCGAAAGAGTATTCCTTTTTACAATATAGTAAGTTCAAAATGGAAAATGGGATGCGAATCGGGAGAAGTGGGGAGAATGATATTGTTCTTGAAAAAGATTGCACAATATCGAGAAAACATGCAGAAATACGAAGAGAAGAAGATCAGTGGATAATTGAGAATTTAAGTGTAAACGGACTGTACGTGAACAAGGAGTTTGTCAAAGAAAGGCGGCAATTACAGTACGGAGACATAATTGATATTTCTGGATGCAGTGTGATATTTTTAAACGCATATATTGCAGTGGAGTCGATAAATACAAAAGGGGAAAAAACGGTGAAAAAACCTGAAAGCGAATCGGAGAACAAGGCAGAACTTTTTAAAAAAGAAGTATTTCATCGATCCCCGCGAACAATGGAAAATCTGGAGGATACATTGGTAGAAATTGATGCACCTCCCCGGCTTGAGGAAAAAGAAACACAGCCATTTTATCTGGTTGCAGGTTCTGTATTGCAGACGGTGTTTCCAATGTTGGCCATGAATATATTTTTATTGTATGGAATGAGCCACTCGGGAGAAGAAATCAGTTTATATGTATATTCCGGAATATTGATGGTTGTTGTATCTGCATTGAGTTCTTTAGTTTGGGCGGTGATTAGTCGATTGGCGGGGGAGAAGGCGGAAAAGACAAAGAGAGAAAGAGAGAATAAAATATATGAAAAATATCTTGATGAAAAAGATTCTTTAATCAGAAAGAAATATGAGGAATCGAGAAAAACGCTGAATAGCAGGTACTTTTGTATGAAAGAGTATATGAATGGAGATCCGGAATCGAATATTTTATGGAACAGAAATCCTTTTCATTCAGATTTTATGAAATATAGAATGGGCATAGGGAATCAACCCTTTCAGGTTAAAATTGTTCTTCCACGGGAAAATTATTATTCAGGGGAAGGGGTTCTCTGGGGACAAATGAAGAAATTAAAAGAGCAGTATGCCGTTTTATATCAGGTTCCCGTACTTCTGGATTTGAAGAATAATCGTCAGATTGGGATAACAGGTACTGAAAATGTGATGGGTCTGGTCAGAAATCTGGTGATGCAGATTGCGGTTAATAATTGTTATACTGAGGTAAAAATGGGTTTTGTCTGTGATAGATGGGATGACCGGTGGGATTTTTGCCGCTGGTTACCTCATACGTGGGCGGCAGATCGAAAAAGACGATACATTGCTGCTGGCAGGGAAAGTGCCAGAGCGTTATTTTATCAGATAGCAAATATACTTAAGGAAAGAGAAGAAAGTAATCAGGCGGATGCATTACCTTATTACATATTGTTCCTTACAAATCCGGAATATATTGAGGGAGAGCTGATTACCAGATATGTGGAGGACACCTCAAATAATTATGGAATAACAGTTGTGTGGATTGTCCGGGAAAAAGAGCAACTTCCTAATTCCTGTAAAGTTATTTTGGAAAATACGGCGGACTTTTCCGGCTGGTATAATGTAAACAGCCAGAATCAGAGAAAAGAAGTTTTAAAATTTGATGAGATAGAGGGGAAAACGGCAGATATATTTGCGAGAAAATTATCGAATATCCGGGTAACAGAAAGTAAAGGACGTCAGGAGATTCCGGAAGTAATAGATTTTATGTCTTTATATGGAGTACAAAGAGCAGAAGAATTAAAGATACAAAGCCGTTGGGAGCAAAATAAAATATATGAGAGTGCCAGAGTTTTAATTGGAAAGAAAGCAGGAGGGGAATTTTGTTATCTGGATATTCATGAAAAATATCACGGTCCCCACGGTCTGCTGGCCGGAACAACAGGTTCCGGGAAAAGTGAAGTTTTACAAACATTTATATTATCAATGGCTGTTAATTTTAGTCCTCAGTCGGTAAGTTTTCTGTTAATTGACTATAAAGGAGGGGGAATGTCCGGATTGTTTGCGGGACTTCCCCATCTTTGCGGACAGATTTCTAATTTATAAGATGGTCAGGTGCATCGAGCCATGTTTTCGATTAAAAGTGAAAATCGGAGAAGGCAGAAGCTTTTTAAGAAATGTGGAGTAAATAATATTAATGATTATATGAGACGGTATGATGAAGGAGAGTTAGAAGTAGCAGTACCATATTTGTTGATTGTGATTGATGAGTTTGCTGAATTGAAAAAAGAAAAGCCGGAGTTTATGGATGAATTAATTAGTGTTGCCCAGGTCGGAAGAAGCCTTGGTGTTCATTTGATTTTGGCGACCCAAAAACCGGGAGGAGTGGTTGATGACAAAATCTGGAGTAATTCCAGGTTTCGAATCTGTCTTAAAGTGCAGGAAAAACAGGACAGTCTTGAAATGCTTCATAATACAGATGCAAGTAAAATAATGAATCCTGGGCGGGGATATCTTCAGGTTGGAAATGATGAAGTATATGAGTTATTTCAATCAGCATGGAGCGGGGCTCCGGTAATTGAAGAGAAGAAGGAAGAACCGGTGTATTTTATCCAGCCGGATGGAAGGATTGCATCGGGGGAAAAAGGGAAAAAGAAGGGGAAAAAGGGAAAAATAAAAACACAGCTTGACGTTGTGAAGCAGGTAATTACAGATTGCGCAAAAAACAATCCGGACGAACTGCCTCATCCTTTATGGATGGCACCTTTATCTTCTCGTGTGTATTTATCGGAGATACAAAAAGAGGAAGATACAGCGCGCAAAGAGGGTGACTGTTATGTGGGTATGTTTGATGATCCGGAATGCCAGATACAGCCGGTATTTAAAATTAATTTATTCCAAAGTGGACATTTAGTTATCTGCGGACAAAACGGTTCTGGGAAAACATATTTCTTACAAACGATGATTTTTTCGCTGATTGAAGAAAATCCACCAGATAGTGTGCAGTTTTATATCATTGATTATAATTCAGGTATAATGAACATATTTGATTCTGCACCTCACGTCGGGGAAATCATGGGGGAGGAAGAAGAGAAGATCAAAAGATTTTTTTCTTTTGCAGAAGAGGAAATTTCAGAGAGAAAAAAGAAGTTTAAAGGAGAAAATCTGGAACAATACCGGGAATGCCATGATAATGGAGATGCATTAATGGTCATTGTAATAGATGGCTTTACAGAATTCATGGAAAAAACGGAAAACAGGTATGAAGATTCAATAAAAATGATTTTACGAGAGGGGGAAAGACTGGGAATTATATTTGTCATATCATTATATTCTTTTGACGTTTTTGCGATTTCCGGAAGAATTGCTGAAAATTTTAAAACAAGAATATGTCTGCATATGGAAGATAAATATTCATACGGAGATGTTCTAGGAGTTATCCCGGTACCGGTTTTTCCGGAAAAAGCGGTGCCAGGAAGGGGAATTGCTTACTATGGGAAAAAGATTTTAGAATTTCAGACAGCGTTGATATGGAAAGAAAAGAATTATTATGAACGACAGAAAAAAATGAAACTGTTTCTTGAAAGGAAAAATGAGCAGTGGCCGGGAATCTGCGCGAAGTCTGTCCGAATGATTCCCGGAACAATGACTGTAGAAATGCTTCAACAATATATAAAAGAGGAAAGTAACATTAGAAATGTGATTTATGTTGGTTTTGATGATACGACTGCAAGATTATTTGGAATTTCTTTAAAAAAATTATTTTGTTTTTTAGTTTTAGGAAATATAAATGAAAAATTAAATAATTTTTTTCATATTATATTTAGTAATATAAAAATAAAAGAAAATAATTTATATTTTATTAATTTTAAAAGGGAGCAAAAAAATCTAAATTTTGATGATGAACACTTTGTATATATAAATACAGAGGAAAAATTATTCTGTTTTTTAGAGGAATTATCCAGTGTTTTTTATGAAAGAAGCATCAGAGGGAAAAAAGAGGACGAAAAGAATATGATTATTGTAATCCGCAATCTTGCCGATTTCTTAAATGTAGTTTATGAAAGTTCCCGGGATATGAAAGGAGTCATTGAAAATATCTGGGAGAATGGAAAGGGATATGGAATAATCTTTGTCGGAGTGCTAAATCCGGAGGATCTTTTCGTGGTTTCCGGATATGCTGCCTTTTCCTTTTTTCGAATGGACAGGAATGGAGTACAGCTTGATGGGAGAATGGCAGACGTATCGATTTTTGATGCAGAGGGCGTGTCTTATGAAACTCAGATAAAAAAATTGGTGAAAAATGAAGCTTATTATTTTGAAAAAGAGAGAAAACCGAGAAAAATCCAAATTCCAAGGGTGATAAGAAATGATGGATCTTGATGTATATGTTGCTTCTGCAGAGAAGTGGTTTGAAATAAGATGTGATGAAAAATGTCCTGTCCGGATTATTGTGGAAAGTATATGGCGACAGGTAAAGGAAAGCGAACTAGCGGAGAGTGATTTAGAGGCAGGTAGCTTTTGGTTATGTTGTGTGGATCAAGAGAGAGTGCTTAATCCTGAACATAGCCTGGAAGAGAGCGGAATTCGAAACGGATATAGATTAATGCTGATTTAAATGAAAAATTTTTCCAAAGGTGTGACGAAATTGCTTAAAAAGGGATTTGTTTTGGATGGGAAGTACAGGATACTCTCTGTAATCGGACAGGGTGGGATGAGTGTTGTGTATCTTGCCATGCATGAAAAACTTCAGCAGAAGTGGGCAATTAAAGAAATAAATAAGGAACATTGTGAAAACTATGGCCTGATATGCCGGAGATTGATTTCGGAAGCAAATATTTTAAAAAAGCTAGATCATCCCGGGTTGCCGGGAATTATTGATATTATTGAAGAGAAAAATACAATCTGGCTGGTGATGGAATATATTGAAGGCAGGACGTTGAAGGAAATACTTGACGAGCAAAATTCTGTTCCGGAGAAAACTGCAGTGGAGTGGGGACAGCAGCTGTGCCAGGTTTTATCTTATCTTCATGGAAGAACGCCTCCAATCATTTACAGAGATCTTAAGCCGGAAAATATCATGATAAAAAAAGATGGAAAACTGGTTCTTATCGATTTTGGCATAGCGAGAGAATATTGTTATGAAAAGGACTGGTCTGACACTACTTATCTTGGAACAAGAGGATATGCGGCGCCGGAACAGTATGGGGGAATGGGACAGACCGATCAGAGAACGGATATCTATTGTTTTGGGATGACACTTTATCATCTGACGACAGGACTGAATCCGGAAAAACCACCTTTTGGACTGTGCCCTGAAGAAAAATGGGCGGGAATGGTTTCGGAAGGAATGGAGAATCTGATTTTAAAATGTACAAGATTTAATCCTGAGGATCGTTATCAAAATTGTGAGGAAGTAAAGCAGGCATTAGCAAACCTTAAACAGGAGAATCAAGGTTGCAGATACCGGGAGAAACAGATGAAAACTGTTCAAATATTTTTTGTTGCTTTTGTTGTGATTCTTTGTTCTCTCATAACAGTCTGGAAAACTGCTTCGGAATATCACCGGAAAAATGAAGTATTTGCCTATATCAGTAGGGCAGAGAAAGAAATTGATGAGAAAAAGACAGAGGAGAATTATAAAAAAGCTCTGAGAGTTTCTCCTTCACAAGGCGAGATTTATGCCAGTATGCTGCAATACTATATTAAGCCTAATAATTTTCAGATAAAAGATGCGACAGCATTTCTTAATATTTTGTCCATGAATGTAGAAGGGGAAAATATACTGGAAATTTTTAAAAAGAAAAATAATGCAAAGTATGTCGAGTTTTGTTATGCCATGGGAACGGGATATTTTTATGATATGGGAGGAATTACCGGGAAAAAGCTGGCACAGCCATGGTTTTGTGATGTGGAGAAAAATGCGGATGCTTCTTTTGATGCAAATAAGAAAAAAAGGGCAAAATTGTATGGTGAAATCTGCAGATATTATAACACTTTTCTCGAACATGGAGAGGACAGGAGCGGGGAAAGAAAAAAAGAGGATTTTTATAATTTTTACCGGACATTACATAAGTTAAATAATATCCGGATAACAGAAAAAAGCAGTCAGTCGGAATTAGCATCAGTTTGCCTGATTTCAAAAGAGATTTCTATTGAAATTTTGAATTATGCGGATCGGTTTCTGGAAAATAACAAGATAACCGAAAACATGTTACAAATGGAACTGGACAAAATAGAGAGCCGGGTGCCCATTTTAATAAAACAAAAAAAGAAAGAAACAGAAGAGATTGAGAATTTCGTTTTGGATGCAAAAAGAAAGGTTGAGGCGTTGTCTTATATGAAATAGAGGGAGGAAACAGGGAATGCCATTTTTGTCTGGTCGGAGACGATGGAAGAAAATTTGTGATCAAAAGCCGGTATTTTTAATAATTGTATTATTATTTTTCCTGTGTACAGTCGGAATTGGAATGGCTGTATCCGGGGAAGAATCTTATATGCCGGTATTGTCATGGAATCCGGGGAAATGGGAGGAGTCAGAACAATTTTCGGACTGTCTGTTTTCCGGAGAAGACTGTGGAGCGGGAATAAAAATAAGAGATGACAATTTTGGAAAGGGATTGCAGGAGAGCATGATCTTCCAGGTTACAGAAAAGAAAGGGACGGGAAGGCCGGTAATCCATAGTTATGGATTTAATGATTTTGAGGAAAATGGAGCAGGTATCTATGAAAAAAGTCTTGATTATACTGTGATGATGGGAGAAGAAGGGGAATTCAGTATCCGTTTATTTTATCAAAATGGCGAGGGGAATCTTCTTAAGGGAAAAGACGGAGAATATGAGAAATATGGTACCGTGGAGCAGGGAATGTTCCGGAGCAAGAGAATGATCATAGATAAAAAGGCACCTCAGATGGACAATAAAATGATGCTTCAGGGGGAGAAAGATACGGATTTATATTATAAAGGGGAAATAAAGGCGGAAGTTTGTATCACAGAAAGCTATCTTGACCACAATGCGGTATGTATAATGGCATTGCCCCTTAATGAAAGAGCGAGGGCGAGTGCGAACCAGGAGCAGGGTGTGAAAATTGAAGATTGGATCTGTAAAAAAAGTGGGGATGAAAACAGAATCTCTTTCTCTTTTCACAAAGATGGGAAATGGAAATTTGTGATGACCTGTGCAGATGTTGCAAAAAATAGGGGTGTCATACCGGAAACAAATCAGGAACAGGTGGAAAGCAAAGCGTTTTTTATTGATACAGAAAAACCTCAAATCAATGTGAGTTCACCTGATATTATAAAAATTGCAGATCAATTATCTTCTGTATCCGCTGTAAATGATAACATAAACTATAATCTCCCCGAAATCAGAGATTCATCAAGCGAGGTTTTTGTGAAAGAAGGCGGGAAAATACATATCGAGATTGTTGAAGAGAATTTTTTGGAAGAGCAGACAAGCGTTTTTTTGTCTCAGGTTATATACGATGAAAAAACAGGGGATTTTATAGAAAAAAACAGGATCAGACAGGACACGGTCTGGGAAAAAGAAAAGAAGAATACTTATATATGGGATACGGGGGGATTAGAGGAAGGGCATTACCGGGTGGTTATCTGTTGCAAAGATTCTGCTGGGAACCTATCAGTCCGGGAAAAAGACAGTGAGATTTATACTGTTGATGCGACGATACCGGAAATAATAGAAATTTCCCCGGAGGGGAAACCAGAGTCACAAAAAGAGGGTGTATTATATTGTGCAAAATCTCCCGTGCTGGTAGTAAAAATTGCAGAAGAAAATTTTAATCACAGTAACTTTCAAATGGCAGGAAAGATGTGTTACTCTGATGGAAGTGAGGAAAAAGAGGCAGAAAGAGAACACTTTCGGGTGGAACCGTGGCATTCTTATTATGAGGACGGAGTGCGGGTCAATGAAACAAGAATACATTTTTTAAAACAGGGGAAACATTTTGTTTCAATTTATACATTGGATGCTGCAGGCAATCAAACGACAAAGATAGAAAAAGAAATTGTTTTTGATAGTGAAAAACCGGAAATTATTTATACGGGAAAAGACAAAAAAAATGAGGATATTGTTTTTCGTGCGCCGGAAGCGGGGAATGGAATCAATAACATTATTTATTTCCGGAAATATATGAATTACCGGTATTTTAGTTCCGGGAAAATCCAGGTAGATATTCGGATATTTGATAAAGTCAGCGGAGTGGATAAAATCAGATATTCTTTTGTGCCGGAAGGAAACGGCAACGTGGTCTGGAAAGAAGCAAAAAATCTGAACCATGATAGAAACTCTTCCTGGTACCGGATACAGATTTGTCCGGAACAGAAAGAATTTAAAGGATTTCTTCAGGTTTCTGCAACAGATGCCTGTGGAAATACCGGAAAATTAGTGAAAACGAAAGGGATGGTTTCAGAATCGTCAGTGATGCATGAAAGTACAAAGGGAATTTCTGTTGTACTGCCCGATGCTGCCTATACCGATGAAAAAGGCAGGATAAAATATTATGATGGAAATGTATCCCTTAAAGCAATACTCTCCGATGGCTGGTCTGGAATTGAACAGGCACAGTTGTGTGCAATGGGAAAAAACAGACCCGAAAGCAGGACAAAAGAAAGATGGGATTACCGAAATGAGCCGGATATTACTGCAAAAAAGCTGGTGAAACTGAATCTGCCATCAGAGAAATACCGGTTTTCTGAAAAAAATAATCCGGTGAAAATAAAGGTGTGGTTTCGGGATAATGTCGGTAATGAAAGTAAAATAAACTATTCTGATTATAGAGTAGTGATTGATGATGTAAAACCGGAGATTAAGGTAACATATGATAAAAATAATAAAAACAGCACCTGGTATTCTGAAGGAAGAACTGCGTTTGTAACGGTGAAAGACAAAAATTTTAATCCGGATTCTGTGAAATGGAATATCCGGGGATCCAATAAAAAATATCATATTAGTTCCTGGAAAAAGGAAGGGGATGAATACTGTTGCAAGGTTTGTTTTCAAAAAGATGGAGAGCGTTATCGCATCGGACTGACCCTGGCAGATTATGCGAATAATCGGGCGGAGTGGCGGGATTCGGTCTCTTTTTCCATTGATCGGGCGATGCCGGAAGTAAGGATTGTGATGGATGGGAGTGAAAAGAACGGAAGGAGATATTTTAACCAAAAAAAAATAATAAAATTTTATATTAAAGAAAAAAATATTAAACAAAATGGAATAAAATATAAATTACAAGGAAGAAATGGAAAAAAGAAATTAAAGATACAGGCACCGGTCATGGTTAAAATGCGGGATGGATCTTACTGCGCAATCCTTGAATTGCGAAGAGATGGATTTTATAAAATAGGTATCTGCTGTGAGGATAAAGCGGGAAATAAATCTGCCATGAAAGAACTGCCCGGCTTTGTGATTGACACAACGGCACCCCGTGTTATGATCCGTGGAGTTAAAGACAGGGAGACTTATGGGGGAGCAGTAAAACCAGAGGTAGAATATTTGGATCAAAATATGAATCCGGAAACGGTGAAGATTTCATTGTTAAAAATGAATGGGAAAAGAATTACGGGAAAAGAGTGTCCTTATAAAAAAAACATCGAAAAAAACATAATCAGGATTTTGTGGGAAGATTTCCCTCACAATGGGAAAATGGATGGGATATATAGATTGAAGGTAAGCGGAAGTGATCTTGCGGGAAACAGGATTAAAAAAGAAATATTATTTTATGTAGATCGACAGGGCCCTGATTTTTCTCTGGATGAGGTTTTGCAAAAAACTCTTTCCTGTCCGTATCTGAGAGAAGAAACAGCCATCCAGATCAGGGAATTTTGTGTAAATCCGACAAGAACGAATGTCATTATATTTAAGGATAATGAGCAGCGGTTACGGCTCACAGAAAAACAGGAAACAGGAGAGGGAGGATACCAGACCAGTAGCAGAAAGATTTCCGATAAAAGGGAAGAAAGATACGGGTGGTATGAAAAGACGTACCGAATAGGAAAAGAGAATTTTGAACCGGAGGGAACTTACAGGGTGCTTATACGGTCGGATGATCTTGGATACAGGGGAAAACAATCCGACCCGGTTAAAACGACGGATAATGAGATGAAGGCAGTACCGGTTCAGTTTACTATCGATAAAACCCCTCCTTCTGTCCGCATAGGAAATCTGGGAAAAGATATTTATGAGAAAAAAAGTCACGATTTTACAGTGACGGTTCTTGACAATTATGCTTTTGAGGAGATGGAATTGCGTGTTATCCGGGAACGGACGCAAAAAGAAGAGGTATTCAAAATAAGAAAGGAGGATCTGGATGAAAATCACACGGTGACAAGGACGCTTAAAAAGTATAATGGATATCAGACTATAAAATACAGGGCATGGGATAAAGCGGGGAATGAGGTAACTTCCGATGAGAATAACGATACAAGAAAATGTCTGGTGACCAACAATAAAATAGTACACACTTATTATAAAAACCGATATCTTTACGGAATGGCAGTAACGGCATTTGCCATACTGATCACAGGGATAGTATACGGTTTATTGAGGTTAAGGAAAAAGATCCGGAAGATAAGGTTTTGACGAAAAAAAGGTTTTTGTGTTATAGTGGATACATCTTTATTGTGGAGAGTGGGCGAAATGGATTTTCAGGTTGGAGAAGTAATAAAAATGAAGAAGAAACATCCTTGTGGTGGGAATGAATGGAAACTTCTGAGAGTGGGGATGGATTTCCGACTGCAATGTATGAAGTGCGGGAGGGAAGTGTTAGTGCCCCGGAAACTGGTGGAAAAAAATTTTCGGGGGTTTGTGGAACACTGCGGAGAAAATTAAGAAAATTTGAATTTTTGCTTGAGATTATTATTGCTTCATGATATAATGGACAACTGTAATGTGTAAAAATCCTTGTTCTCTTTTTCGAAGAGAGCCAGAAAGACCAGAAGGAGGTGCAAATGACCATGAATAAGTATGAATTAGCCTTGGTTATTAATGCAAAAATCGAAGATGACGCTAGAGCAGATGCCATTGAGAAGATTAAAGCTTTAATCGTTAAATTTGGCGGAGAGATTACTAACGTTGATGAATGGGGTAAGAAGAGATTAGCTTACGAAATTCAGAAGATGAGAGAGGGATATTACTATTTCATCCAATTCGATGCATCAGCTGAGTGTCCTGCAGAGATTGAACGTCGTGTTCGTATCATGGAGCCAGTTATGAGATATTTATGCGTTAAACAGGATGCATAACGAATAGGAGGAATTCCATGAATAAAGTAATTTTGATGGGACGTCTGACGAGAAATCCGGATGTGAGATATTCACAGGGAGAGAAATCAACGTGCGTAGCAAGATATACTTTGGCTGTAAACAGAAGATTCCGGAGAGAAGGAGATCAGGATGCAGATTTTATTAACTGTGTTGCATTCGGCAGACAGGGTGAATTTGCAGAAAAGTATCTTAAACAGGGTACGAAAATCGTTATTTCCGGAAGAATTCAGACAGGCAGTTATACCAATCGTGATGGTGTGAAGGTTTACACGACAGATGTGGTTGTGGAAGAACAGGATTTTGCAGAAAGCAAAGCAGCATCTGCAAATTACAATGGCTCCTACCAGGGAAATGGATTTAAGGGGAGCGTTTCGGAACCACAGGAGACACAGACAAACCGTCCTGTTCCCGGTGACGCGGTCAGTGATGGATTTATGACAATTCCGGAGGGAATTGAGGAAGAACTGCCTTTTATTTAGAATTGAGGAATTTAGGAGGTAATATCAATGGCATACAGTAAAGATCGTGGCGATGCTCCAATGAGAAGAAGAGGTGGCCGCAGAAGAAAAAAAGTCTGCATTTTCTGTGCAGATAAGAATGCAGTAATTGACTACAAAGATGTGAATAAATTAAAAAGATACGTATCTGAGAGAGGTAAGATTTTACCAAGAAGAATTACAGGAACCTGTGCAAAACATCAGCGTGCTCTCACAGTAGCAATTAAGAGAGCAAGACACGTATCCTTAATGCCTTACACGGTAGAGTAAGACATTGTATTGATTTTGCTTGAATATGCCATGGCAACTGGTTAGTTACCATGGCATTTTTTGGAGGTATCAATGAAAAAAAGAGGAATATTAAATGCGCAGCTTTCCTTTTTGCTTGCAGCACTTGGACATAAGGATCTTTTTATGATTGGTGATGCGGGGATGTCGATTCCGGAAGGAGTTGAGGTGGTCGATCTCGTGTTGACAGCAGGGGTTCCTACATTTAAACAGGTTATGGATGCTGTGCTCGATGAGGTGCAGGTTGAAGGGTATTATCTTGCTCATGAGATTAAGGAATTTAATCCGGAGCTGGAGGAATATGTGAAATCTTCTCTTCCGGACGCGGAAGTGGAGTATATGCCTCATGAAGATTTGAAGAAGTTTAGCAGCAGATGCCGTTTTGCAATCCGGACAGGGGAATTTTCTCCTTATCCGAATGTGATCTTACGCGCAGGTGTTGTATTTTAATTACATTTTTGGCTTCAGCAGTTCCTTAAAAGCGGCTGAAGCAGGATAGTGAAATAGAAAAAGTCCGGTTTTCCGGACTTTTTTCTTTCACTTCGTGATAAAATAGTTATGGGTTAAACGGGGGTGGACCATGTGAAAAAGAATGAGGTAAACAGGAAGACAATAGTACATCCCATTTCGCCTCTTTATGATAAAAATTCGAAAATTCTTATTCTTGGAAGTTTTCCGTCAGTAAAATCCAGGGAAGAAGCGTTTTTTTACGGGCATCCACAGAATCGTTTCTGGAAAGTGCTGGCGGCTGTTTTGTCGGAGAAAGTGCCGGTAACAGTGGAAGAAAAGAAAATGTTTTTGAAGAAGAATCATATCGCATTATGGGATGTGATCCACAGCTGTGAGATTATAGGTTCTTCTGACAGCAGTATACGTAATGTTGTGCCCAATGACCTTTCTTCTATATTAGCTGATGGGGATATCCGTCAGATTTACTGTAACGGGGCAAAGTCTTATGAATATTTCCGGAAGTATCTCGAAGCAGAAACAGGACGGGAGGCAATGAAACTGCCGTCTACAAGCCCGGCAAATGCTTCGTTTTCCCTGAGCAGGCTTACAGAAAGCTGGAAAATAATCTGCGGTCCTCTCGGGGTGGCCCCTCCGGGCATTGGTAATGTGCTGCTGGACTGGTATGGTTATCATGCCAGGATATTACCATGGCGAAGTGATCCGACACCTTATCATGTGTGGATTTCTGAGATTATGCTCCAGCAGACCCGGGTGGAGGCAGTGAAAAAATATTATGACCGGTGGATGGAGGAACTGCCGGATATTTATGCCCTGTCCGAGGTTTCGGATGAAAAGCTCATGAAATTATGGGAGGGACTTGGTTATTATAACCGGGCGAAGAATTTGAAGGCAGCGGCAGTTATGGTGGTAAATAAATATGGAGGAGAGCTGCCCGGAGATTATGAGAAGCTTCTCTCTTTGAAAGGAATCGGAGAGTACACGGCAGGAGCGATTTCTTCCATTGCTTTTGGACTCCCCGAACCTGCGGTAGATGGAAATGTGCTCAGGATTTTTTCAAGACTTCTGATGGAAGAGGAAGAAATAGGAAAAAGCGGAGTGAAAAAGAGGATTACCCGGGAAGTGAAGAGGGTAATGCCACAAGGACGGGCCGGAGATTACAATCAGGCCCTTATGGATCTTGGCGCAATGATCTGTCTTCCAAACGGAGAGCCTTTGTGCGGACGTTGTCCCTGGGAGACAGTCTGTCAGGCACATAAAAAGGGAAAGGAAAAGGATTTCCCCCACAAAGCAGCAAAAAAGAAAAGGCGGATAGAAAAAAAGACGGTTTTTTTAATTGAAGCGGGAGAAAAAGTTCTTCTCCATCAAAGGGGAGAGAACGGACTTCTTGCAGGACTCTGGGAACTTCCGAATGTGGACGGAGAATGGGATGTGGCCGATGTTTCCTGTGCCATAAAAAAAGAATATCCGGCAGATTGTCTGATTGAATTTATTGGAGAGGGAAAACATATATTTTCTCATGTGGAATGGCAGATGAAGGGATACCGGGTGTGCCTGAATGATATCTCTGAAAAATTACCGAAGAAAAAAGAATGGGTTATGGCTTCAAAGAAAGAGCTGGAAGAGCAATATGCAGTACCATCTGCGTTTGACTGTTTTAAGAAGCTACTTTGACGGGGAGAGGAAAAGGAAGGAAAGATTTATGAAATTCAGACCATGCATTGATATACACAATGGAAAGGTGAAACAGATCATTGGTGGAAGTCTCCTGGATCAGGGGAATTATGCCACAGATAATTTTGTGTCCGAAAAGAATGGAGATTATTATGCCCGTCTGTACCGTCATGCCGGTCTTGCGGGAGGGCACATTATTTTACTGAATCCCGAAGGAAGCAGATATTATGAAGAAGATGTAAAGCAGGCATGTCTTGCCCTGGAGGCTTTTCCCGGCGGACTGCAGATTGGTGGTGGTATGACAGCGGAAAATGCCAGTTTTTTTCTGGAAAAGGGAGCTTCTCATATTATTGTCACCTCCTATGTATTTAAAGATGGAAGGATCAATTATGACAATCTGAAAAAAATTGTGGCGGTGACGGGAAAGGACCGTCTTGTTCTTGATTTAAGCTGCCGGAAAAAAGGAGACGATTATTATGTGGTCACGGATCGCTGGCAGAAATTTACACGGGAAAAACTGACGGAGAAACTTCTTACGGACTTGTCTTTGTATTGTGATGAATTTTTAATTCATGCAGTGGATGTGGAAGGAAAAGCCGGAGGAATAGAAGAAAAGGTAGCTGCGCTCCTGGGAGACTGGGAGGGCATCCCGGTCACCTATGCAGGAGGCGTGGGCTCTTTTGAAGATCTTCGGATTTTAAAGAGGATCGGAAGGAACCGGGTGGATGTGACCATTGGCAGTGCCCTGGATCTGTTTGGCGGTACGATGAATTTTGAAAAAGTTCTGGAAGAAATAAACCAATAGATCGGTTAGCTCCTTTCTCTGGACAGGGCAATGGTAACTCCCTTATATTTTGCCTTGTCCCGTAATATTTTTCCACAATGGGATGCCAGGTAGGAGCAGGCAGTGGAAACAGACTGGACGCCGGTCTGTCCGGCGACAAAGGCAGAGGTCTCGATTCCAAGTTCTTTCATATCAAGAGCCTCAATTTGTTCTGTTGGGATAATTTCAAGAGGCAGATGGTGCTTTGAAGCAGTTTTGATTATGCCCGGTTCATCCGCTTTCAGGGGAATCGTGGCGATACATTTTAAGGAGAGGGGAGAAATTCCCGCTTCTTTTAATGTCTGAAAAAGGGCTGCTTCGATAGCTTCCTGACTTGTGCCCCGTTTACAGCCGATTCCGGCACAGATGGTGCGCGGACGGAGATATAGAACAGGAAATTGTGCAAATTCGGAATCCGGGAAAGTAAATCCCTCGTCAATGACGACAGCGGAGAAATTTTCCGCGGGCATTGGAAAGGGTGGGGAGAGGGAAAAAATTTCCAGAATGCCTTTTTTTTCTTCTTCGAGCAGTTCCGGGTCATCTTGTAAAACGTCCTGGTCCGTAAACACGCATATTTGCTCTCCGGCAAGCAGTGCGCCGCTTATTTTTTTTAATTGCCCGATATTTTCGATGGCAAGATTATGCCTCCTGGCGAAAGTGTCAAAGGAGATTCTGCCGGCAACATCGGTAGCGGTAGTGATGACGGCTTCCCCGCCGGAAATGGCAGCCATTTCCCTGGCAAGGTCATTGGCACCGCCCAGATGCCCGGACAGGAGGCTGACGGCGTACTTTCCCTTCTGGTCTAAAACGACGACAGCAGGATCCTTTGTTTTGTGGGAAAGGAGAGGTGCGAGAATTCGCACAACGATGCCTGTTGCCATAATGCATACAAGGGAATTGTAATTTTCAAATGCAAGCTTCATATTTTCCCTGAAATTGTTTTTTCCATAAAGATCGCCGGGATGAGACAGGGAAAGTCTTTTTGCAAGTGCTTCTCCTTCCGGTGTAAGATAAAAATAAGCCGTTTTCATTGTCTGGACCTTTCCTTTTCGATGGTGTTTTTTTGTGTTCTATACTGATTGTAAGTATAACATAAGTTTTCGAGTTGTCAAAATCTGATTTTTCTTTTATAAATTTTAATACTTTGCTTGCATATATGATGTTTTTTATGATGAAAGGGCAAAAAAATATCTGAAACAATGATGTTTTTTTGCTCTCTTTTCTGAAAAACTACCTTTAGAATAGGGGAAATTCATGGTATAATCGAACAAAATCCTTTTTTGGGAGGAAGAAATATGTTAAAAAC
>JALFIK010000055.1 GCA_022776205.1 Eubacterium sp. | reverse complement strand
GGCCTGTTCGTAATATTTCATCAGATTATTTTTTGCACGGGCAGGTTTCACCTCTTCGATGTGTGCAAAAGCATTTTCAATGGAATGAAATTCTTTAATAATCTTTCCTGCAGTTTTTTCTCCGATTCCCGGCACACCGGGAATATTATCCGAAGGATCTCCCATTAGGCCCTTCATATCAATAAATTCCACCGGACTTACCCCATAAAGTTCCCGCACATCATCCTCAAAATAATCCTCTGTGACCGTTCCCGTACTCTTTGTTTTTGGAATTTTAATTTTTATTTTTTTTGTCGCCAGCTGTAATAAATCCCTGTCTCCTGATACAATTGCCACAAGAAATCCTTCCTCTTCTGCCTCTCTTGCGATTGTTCCAAGAATATCATCCGCCTCAATGCCGGCCTGTGTAATTACCGGAATCTCCATTGCGGAAAGAATTTCCTTCATCAAAGGAACCTGCTCACGCAGTTCATCCGGCATTGGTTTTCTCGTACCTTTATATTCTTTATATTTCAAGTGGCGGAAAGTCGGTTCTTTTCGATCAAAAGCAACCAGAAGATAGGTCGGTTTCTCTTCCTCCACATAACGCAGCATAATATTTAAGAAACCAAGCACCGCATTCGTATGTTTTCCTTCGGCATTGGTCAGGTCAGGGAGTCCGTAAAAGGCTCTGTTTAATATACTGTGCCCATCAATGAGCATAATTTTTTCTGCCATAAATCCCTCCATCATAAAACATGCAGAGGCCGGAACCGGTGAACTTATCAGCAACTGTTACTCCTATTCACCGATTCCGACCCCGTTGTCTAAATTTCAGAAAAAATAGAAAAAGAAAAATAGAAAAGAAGACCAATCATGATTGAAAGGAAGAAAAACAGCAATCCCAGGCGTGCTAGTCTTCTTTTGTTTTTCTTCCGAATAATCTCATCATAGCGGTCGCCAAGCTCGTCTTTTAATCTTTTCTGAAAATCAGCAGTCAGTTCCTCCCCATCATCAAGCTGTCTCATTCCCACAAGCATAATATAGTTAATTTCCAGTTCTTCAAAACATTCTTTGCAGTTTCGAATATGATTGATAAATTCCAGTGTCTCTTCCTCATCTAATTGATCATCAATAAAATTGATAATCTTTGACTGTGTCTCCCGGCAATCCATATACGCTACCCCTGCCTATGCATTCTTCAAAAATGCCAGGTAACCTTTTTTGGCTTCGTATAAATCCGATTTACTGATGATTTCCCACGGGGCATGCATGCTTAAAACAGCAACGCCGCTATCCACAACTTCCATTCCGTAAAGGGCTGCAATATATGCGATCGTTCCGCCTCCGCCATAGTCTACTTTACCAAGTTCTGCTGTTTGAAAAGCCACTTTATTGTCGTCAAAAATCCGGCGGAGCCGGGCAAGATATTCTGCGTTGGCATCATTGGAACCGGATTTTCCCCGGGAACCGGTATATTTATTAAGAACCATTCCTTTTCCAAAATAAGCACAATTCTTTTTTTCAAAAGCTTCCGCATAAGCCGGATCAAAGGCAGCACTTACATCGGAAGAAAGCATTCTCGACCGCGCCAGTGTTCTTCTTACACAAAGATTGGAATCGTTCCCTAAGAGAGCAAGGATTTCTGCCACAGTATTCTCAAAAAACATGGACTGCATTCCCGTTGCTCCCACACTGCCGATTTCTTCTTTATCCACAAGAAGACAACAGGATGTTCTCTCTACATGGCCGGTTTCCATCATGGCCGCAAAAGACGGATAGGCACATACTCTGTCATCATGTCCGTACCCTGCGATCATACTCCGGTCAAGTCCACAATCCCTCGCCTTTCCTGCCGGAACAATCTCGAGCTCCGCCGAAAGGAAATCTTCCTCTTCCATCTGATATTTTTCTTTTAAAATCCGGAGGATATTTGCCTTCACTGCGTCTTTTTCTTCTCCGGCAAGCGGTCTGCTGCCCACAAGAATATCAAGATTTTCTCCCTCTACCACCTCAGTTGCTTTCTTCTCCATCTGTTTTCCTGCCAGGTGGATGAGAAGATCTGTCACATAAACAACAGGATCGTCTTCCTCTTCCCCTATCGTAACATTGACAATGGTCCCGTCCTTTTTCGCCACAACACCGTGAATCGCCAGTGGGAGTGCAACCCACTGATACTTCTTGATTCCTCCGTAATAATGGGTATCCATGAAAGAAAGTTCCGTATCTTCATAGAGTGGATTCTGCTTAAGATCCAGTCTCGGAGAATCCATGTGGGCACAGAGTATATTCATTCCGTCTGTTAAAGGCTGCCTGCCAATCTGAAAAAGAGCAATTGTCTTTCCCATTCCGATTCCGTAGACCTTATCCCCTTCTTTCAGGCGGATTCCTTTCGCAATCAGCTCATTCAGATCCCTGTATCCGCATTTCTCCGCCTCTTCCCTGAAAAAGGCCGTGCATTCCCTTTCCGTTTTACAGTTACTTAAAAAATCTTTATAATGTCCGGCAAAAATTTCCACATCTCTTTCTTCTTCACCGGTATAATTTAACCATGAATTTTTTCTCATCGTCTGACACCTCCGTAAACGTTTTCATTATATATCAAGAATCGGGCCGGGTCAATCCAGGCAGGAAAGAAGCTCTCCTAATTTTACCCGGTCAATCTCCTTTTTGTTTCCCTTGACGGCAAATACAAGATTGGAACGTTGAAATACTTCCCGGCAAATCTGCGTCATTCTTTCCCTTGATACATTACGATAGGAGTCTGTCCTTTCTTTCAGATCTTTAAAAGGGATTCCGAGAATATGCTCTTCATAAGCTCTCACCCAGTTGTAATCCTCCGCATCATCCAGCAGAAATCCGGCGTTATCTACATAATGTGGAAGAACATATGTCAGTTCATCCGTGATGCCCTCTTTCATATCTTTTAAGATATCAATCACCGTCTTTACAGAATCATACAGATACTTGGGAGAGACCTCATAAGTAAGGGTCATCTGTCCGATATTATTATAATGGGAAAATACCGGGTCATAACTGTAAATATACCCTTTTTTCTCAGACAACTCCTGATGAATTTTACAGACTTCTCCCTCAAAAAGTATATCGAATAGCAGGTTTCTTTCTGCAAGGGTAAAATGAGAGACATCGATATCAAGGGAAAAACAGACTGAGGTTTTTTCCCCTTTTTTCACATATAATTTATCCGGCCTCCGGAAAAATTTTTTCGGTACCGGAGCCAGATTTTTCCGCACTTTTTCCCCTGACTTAAGGACATATTTTCCCATCTTCTTATCCAGAATTTCGGGAGCATTTTCCGGAAAATTTCCCGTCAGATAAAAGAATATATTGC
>JALFIK010000047.1 GCA_022776205.1 Eubacterium sp. | reverse complement strand
TACACTTTACCGGTTGTGACATTGGACTGTTTATTCAGTTTCTCATCAATAAAACGTTCATAATGTCCAAGGTCAAGGTCAGTCTCCGCTCCATCATCGGTTACGAAAACTTCGCCATGCTGAATGGGATTCATCGTTCCCGGATCCATATTAATATATGGATCAAACTTCTGACTGATTACTTTATAACCTCGTGCTTTTAACAGACGCCCCAGGGATGCGGCTGTAATACCCTTTCCGAGACCGGAAACAACACCGCCTGTGACGAATACGTATTTTACTGGCATGGATTTTATCCTCCTATGAATTAGATACTGTTTTGCATTAATTATTCCATTATACTATAACTCTGATCCTTTTTCCAGATATAACATTAAAAAAATGTTCATTAAATCGACCTGGTTCAAAATGACAACAAAAATTCATCCAGAATTTTTTGCATGAAAAGAAGCCGGTCTAAAAGGGAAACCGGCTTGGGACTGGTGATATGTTTTGAAAAATCAGATTTGCCGTACGGAACGCCGATACTCATTCGGAGTCATGAAGGTATTCTTCTTAAATGACTGGGAGAAATAGGACTGAGAGGAAAAACCAATCATGGAAGCTATGTCAGCAATGGAATGATTGGTGGTTTCAAGAAGATTTTTACTTTCCTCAATCCGCTTTTCATTCAGATAGTTGATCGGAGAACATCCGAAATTCTTTGTGAAAGAATGAACCAGGTAATATTTGTTCATGTTACTCTTTTCAGAAAGAATATCAAGAGTAATATTTTCTGTATAATGTTCATCCAGGTAATCTTTAATAAATGTACAGTCCTTATTGCTTTTCTCTTTGGACAGGCTGTGATGGGATATCTCGGTGTCTCTTTCAATTTCAATTAAAAGAAGATTAACGTAATGACTGCATGCTTCTTCGTATCCTTCGGACTGGCGGGTCACTTCCTGAATGATCATGTCCATCAGAAGGCGGTAGGTATTTGTGGAAAAATATAATTTGGTAAAAGGAGCAATGCTATCTTTCTGTTTGCCGGAAAAATACAGATTTTCGATTCCGAGGATTGTAAAATCCAGTGGACCGTTCTGAACCTCCACAGAAAATTTTTTTCTGTCCGGATTGACAATGATCAGATCATTTGTCTCAACGGGGATGTACTGGTTGTCGAAAAGGAATTGTCCGTTTCCCTTCTGAATATAAATAATCTTTGAGTACGGATGACCTGGAGAAATATTGGGAGCAGGAGATTCGCAATGATACATGTTCATATGAGATAATTTCGCTGGTGATTTGAAATTAATGTTATGTTGTTGTATTGTATATCTTGACTGTGTCATAACTTCCTCCTTTTTGATTGATTAACTGAATTTTATGACTTATAATAGGGATAGTCATTATTATTTGCTTTCATTATATTGTCTTTTTTTGTCATTCACAACGAAGGAAATATAAACAATTAAAACATATCTATAATAATTATTAACAATACATAAATTATTATGGATATTTTGCAATTTCATGAAAAAATGAAAAATAATGAAAATTTAAAGGAAAGTAGGAATATTATATGAAAGAACCGGTACTAGTTGTCATGGCGGCAGGAATGGGAAGCCGTTATGGAGGCTTGAAGCAGATGGATCCTGTAGACAAAGAAGGCCATGCAATATTAGATTTTAGTGTGTATGATGCAAAACGAGCAGGTTTTAAGAAGGTTGTCTTTATTATTAAAAAAGCGATTGAAAAAGATTTCCGGGAAGTGATTGGCAGTCGAATTGAACCATTTATGGATGTGGAGTATGTTTATCAGGAACTTGATCGCCTGCCGGAAGGGTATGCCGTACCGGACGGCAGGATAAAACCCTTTGGGACGGGACATGCTCTTTTATGCTGTAAAGAGGTTATTGACGGGCCGTTTGCAGTGATTAATGCAGATGACTATTATGGGCCGAAGGCTTTTAAGATGCTTTATGAGTTTCTCACAACACATGAAGATGATGCGCTTTATCGTTATGTGATGGTTGCTTTTCATATTGAGAATACAATTACGGAAAACGGTCATGTATCAAGGGGAGTCTGTCAGGTGGATGCCAGCCATCATCTGACAGAGATAACCGAACGGACACGAATCGAGAAAAAGGGTGAAGGGGCAGCGTATACCCTGGATGAGGGAAAATCCTGGATTCCTCTTGCGGATCATACGCCGGTATCCATGAACTGCTGGGGATTTAGCAATAGTTTTCTTAAAGTGCTTGAGGAACAGTTCCCTGCATTTCTGGACAGGGAATTAAAGGACAATCCATTGAAGTGCGAATATTTTCTTCCAAGTGTTGTTGAGGAACTGCTGCAACAAGGGAAGGCGACAGTGGAAGTACTCGAGGCAGAGGAAAAATGGTATGGTGTTACTTATAAAGAGGATAAAGAATCTGTGATGGAAGCAATCCGCAGGATGAAAAAAGAAAATCCCAATGAAGACGGAGCCGAAAAAATTTATCCCCGGTATTTATGGGCTTAATCAGCGTCCAGGTCAATTTGTTCGTAAACCGGATCTTTTCTTGAGGAACGTACCATTTTCTGGTACTGGGAAGGAGAGATTCCGGTAATCTTTTTAAACTGTCTGGAAAAATAACAGATAGAAGTATATCCCAATGCGGCAGCGGTGTCGGTGAGATTCATGCGGTTTTCCCGTATACATCTTTTGGCAGCGCTGATTCGCATCTGACAGAAATATTCCATGGCACCACACCCGGTCTGTTCCCGGAAAATGCGTTGCAGATGGGCCCGTCCGATGGAAAATTCTTTACAAATGTGTTCGATCTTAATGTGTTCTGCGATATGGACGGCAAAGTATTCTGTAATCCGGTTGAATAAAATAGAGTCCGATTTTAATAAAGTGACGGAAAGTTCTGTGTCTGCTTCAGGATGCTCTTTACCGGAAGTGTACTGACGCATCAGACTGATGAGAAGAGTTTCGAGATATATTCCAATTAGCTGCTCTCCACCAAAAGGCTGGTGATATTTTCTTTCAAGATTTTCTGGGGTATCGGAACTGATCTTTGGTGAAAAATTTTCCCGGCCTTCTTCGGCCAGTGCAGAAAGAATCTGTTTTTCCCTGTCCCGGCAGGAAAATTTTTTGTTTTGAAGCAGACGAAGATTTTCAGAATCACAGTAGAACCCTGCGGAAAATATAACCGGGGTTGTATTTTCCACGGCCTTAAAGGAGTAGTATTCCTCCGGGGCAGCAACGAATAATTCACCTGGAGAGAGTGTGAGGAGTACATTCTTTTTCCCGGGAAAAAGAATTTCTGCCTCTCCGTCTTCGACATAGAGAAGTTTCCAGAAATCATGATACTCACTTTTAAATATAAAATCACTTTTATACTCAAAATAGTGAAGAGCGGTGATCTGGTGTATTTCAAACTCTTTTTTCAGATGTAATGAGCAGGAAGCCATTTTTTTATCCTCTTTTCCTTAAAACATTTCCATTTTCTATTGTATAATAATTTACTTCAGAAATCAAATGGGGTCATTTGCAAAGTAAAAAGCAAAGTAAAAACGGGTAAAGACCGGGCTTTGAGAATTTTAAGAAATCTGTTATAATCTTAAGCAGACAGTGTGAAAAAACTGCAGGTATGATTATATTAGAATGAGGTGCAGATCAATTGATTTTTACATTTACTATGGAGGCAGGACTTGTAATCACGGCAGTACTGACGATTGTCGGGATGGTTCAGTGGAAAAACCAGAATCATATGCGGCAGAAACAGAAGTACATCCTGGATTATGCAAAGAAAGCCTGTGAGCTCGAATGCCGGAAGAAAGAGGAAGACAGGCAAAGAAGAAAAGTGGAAGAGCAAAAACAGCAGGATAGAGTTTTCGGACTGGATTTTATGATAGGGCATGGCTCTGCTTTCGGAGGCTGTGCGGCAATCCGTGCCGATGGAACGTTTCGCAGAGGAAGTGTTTTGCTCGATAATATCCTTATGTACGGAAAACATCCTTCGGGGAAAGAATTTACTTATTATATAGAAGATCAGGGAATTTCAATTTGTGCCACGGATGATCCGGATACCCTTCTTGTAATATCACAGGAGCAGCCTTTCGAGATAAGAGAGGAAGGATTGTCCAGGGATCAGGGGTTGTCGACGAAGAGAGCGGCCATCAGAAAAGATGTAACATATTATATTATTCTTGAGTCCAAACATGAGATTTCAATCAGGGCGACGAAAAGATGTTAGATGGGAGTAGAATAAATGCAGGAAACTAAGACAATACGAGTGAAGACATGTCCTTACTGTTTTCGGAATATTTCCAATGAAGATGCCGGATTTTTGCTCAGGACAGACGGAGTCCGTTTTCAGTCCCCGGCAATGAATGACGTATTTTCCTACAAAACAGATGTATCCTATTTATATTTCTGGAGTGCCATGGGAATTCCGGAGGAACAGATCGATGCCAGAAGAATTATAGTGGATAACGAGGTGATGACGGAACTGAATCAGGAACTTACCGCTGCCGGAAAAGAACTTGCGGTAAAAAAGTTTGATATGGACAGTTTTGGCTATACCTTTCATGCGGAGGAGGGAGCGGTGACTCTGTTTTCCAATACTATGGTCTGCCCTTTTTGCCACAACGTACTTCCACAGAATTTTTTCAAATATGAGATGTTGAAGATCGGCCTGGCGGGAAGCGTGGCATCGGGGAAGACGGTGTATCTGTGTTCGCTTATGATGAATGGATTTGATGTGATGCAAAGAGAGAATTTGACCGTGAGAAATGCTTACGGGAATCCGAATGATGATTACAAACTGGAGATGGAGAGGAATGCCGAGCGCATGCTCCGTTACGGAATCTGTCCGGAATCGACTAGTAAGACTTTTCGGAAACCGGTTTTTATGGAGATAACCTATCGGCTGGGACACGAAGATTTTCGGATGCTTACCGCTGTTTATGATGTGGCCGGAGAGTTGATCAAAGAAAGTTCCGGGACAGGGCGAACCGGATTTGTCCGCCATATGGACGGTTTTATCTGTCTGGTGGATCCGGCACAGATGCACCTGGAGCATTCTCTGATTAATAAACAGATTCCGGATGAAGACAGGGTACTTGAGAAGTTACATGTCATGACGAAAGAAGAGCAGATGACCATACAGAAAATGAGCAATGAAAACGGTGGCCAGGTGATGAACCAGGCAGATTTTATGGCAGAAAATACGGTGAGTGATGATTATTTTTATGAGAGAAGAGCCGACATGATTCTGGATGCGATCCGGTCAGTCCTGGGAGATCACGAACTGAAAACAAAATATATGGCACTGACAATTGCGAAGAGTGATCTGCTTGAAGAATTGGGAGAGATTAAGGAATTTCGGGGAAGCAGTCTTTTGTTTGAGAGGAAACAGGTGTCCGCAGGTTTTATGAATATGGATCATCATTTCCTTCGTCAGGATGTCCTGAAGCAGATTTTTGATCAGAAAGTTTTTCGTCTGCAGCGTAATTTGGAAGATTACAAAGAAAGTGGTTTATTTGCTGTCTCCGCTCTCGGATGCGAGACGGAGGAGATTGTGGAAGGAACGCAGAAGTATACGAAGACAGTGGGAAAAGTGCATCCGATCCGTACGGAAGAACCGGTGCTTTGGATGATCATGAAATTTATGCAGGAAAAGGGGTGGCTTAAATGAAAACAGAGTATTTAAGGCATGAGTATACCTGGTCAAATCACTGTATTACCGGAAATAGACTGGGCTGGGGAATCACGGCTTCCTCCCTTCCGGAAAAAAAAGAGTATCTGAGGGAACTGGAAAAGTTTGCCCAGGCTGCCGTTACCGATAAAAGTGGGAAAGTAGAAGTGGAAGAACTTGTTTACAGTTCGGTATGCGGGTATGTAAAAATGATTTCGAGCCTCTCTGTCTCTGGAGATGACAGACGACAAAATAAACGTGTCCGTCTTTTCCAGGCAAAGGCCTCTGATAAAAATCCGTCCGTTTATCTGTCAGCCCGGGGAAACTGGGAGAGTCAGGAGACGGGGGTTTTTCTTTCACCGGTTTATCAGGAAACCTGCCTGTATGACGGAAGTAAAATAATAGAGAAATGGAATTTGGAAAACAGACTGTCTGATTTAATGCGGGCGGTCTTTTGGTGCCTCTCGGACAATGCAGAGGGGCTTGATATCGTGGCCTCATCCTGGGAGGAAAAAGACTTTGCACAAAATTCCGGGGAAATCATGTATCTGATTCATTCCTTTCTGCCGGAATGTCTTAGACAGAAAGCGGGATATGTCTCCTTTACCAGGGAGGGCCTTCCTTCCGTCCCGTTTTATTTTTCGAAAGAAGCATGCAGTCCTTTCTTTTTTGATCTGGAAAAAGGAATGGATTCCAGAGAGGAAGATGAGATGGACCACTATTTTTTCGGGGGATTCTCCAAACATTTTTCCATGCAGGATGATTGTTTCAGAAAGTTTATGGATGAAGCACAGACCTATCTGAATACAATGGGAAATTCAGGAAATCTCCTGAATAAGCTGGAGTGGGTCTATTATTATGTGGCAGTAAAATTCGGGGAAGAGCATCTGTCCTTCCCGGAACTTTGTAAGAGACTCCCGGAACTGTTGTACTGGGAAGCAAAAGACCGGTATTTCAGTAAGATTGCCGAATTTGTTCTTGGGGAAATCAGAGAAAGAAAACTGAATGGAAATGAGGAGAGGCTTTATGTAAAAAGCCTGGTCGCCGGAGTGACCGGACGATCGAAACCCCGGATTGTTTCTGAGTTAGACAAGATTCTTGAAAAGATCCGGAAAGAAGATCCAAAACTTCTCGGCGGGATTCTGCCGGAAATTTGTGAGAGTAACCGGGAACTTTATACAATGCTCGTCTGCAGATTTTATTCAAAAGAGGACTGTTTCTTTGGGAAGGAACTTTTTGCCGAAAAATCGAAATCGATGAATACTCTTTCAGAATATGTGGAGAATCTCAGTGAGAAGGAGATTCCTTCCGGCATGAAGGATCATATCCTGAGGACCGGAATCAGGCTTCTTAATCAAAATCTTTTTGATAAAAAACAATATGAGCTTTTTGACCACATGGCTGTTCATTTGAATCGGGAAGGACAGTGGGTACGGATTCTTAAGGACTTTGTAGGACAGCTGGAAGAACATGTGAAGAGTTTTAATGAGGAACAGCTGGATACGGCCTGTTTTGTGGAAGAACTTCTGGGCAGTCATTGCGGGAGTGGAGCAGGTACCGTGTTGAGAGATGAAAGAGGAAGACATGAAAAAGTTGAAAGATGATACGATGGATACGTTTCTCACTGCGATTGAAGAAAGACTGGCAAAGGAGCAGAAAAACAAGATACCTTTCTCCAGATTTCTGGAAGAAAAGATGGATGCTTTTGATTACAGTAATACTTCTCTGGCCAGGAAAGTATTTCACAGAGTGGAAAAGAAAAAAGAGGGTACGGTTTCCTATGTTCCTGTCACAAGACAGGCAATCGGATCCTGGCTGCGCGGTTCCATGCCTTCATCCAGAGAAATCTATGTTACTCTGGGAATGGCATTTGAGATGAATCTGGAAGAAATTAACCATATTCTTCTTGAAACCTATATGGGATATGGCCTTTACTGCAAAAATATTGAGGATGCGCTGTGGATTGCGTTAATCAATCGGTTATTTCCGATCAGTGAATTTGAAAATGTAAAAAAACATATTGAAGAGATACTGGAAGAAAAAGAAGAAGAAAGTACCCGGAGTCTTGCAACGATGGATCTGTGGGTAATGCTTTCCGAGGCGGAAACCCTGGAAGAATTTTATGACCTGATTCGATGTTACAGAGATGAATTTCGGGATGGAGCAAAGAAGTTTGGACAGTGTCTGGAGGAGGTCATCGAGGAAGAGTACGGATATTATGAGAAAGCAGCCTGGTTTTTAAGGGATATCGGATGTATGCACTGTGAGGCGCAGTTTTCTAAAATAAAGGCAGGAAAGGCGATTGTAACAAGAGAATGGCTGCTACGCTTCTGCATTGCCCTGCAGCCGACGTATGAATCCATTGAAAAGCTTCTGGCAAAAGCCCAGATGGAACCTCTTGGAATTACTCCTGCCGAGGTGATCATTGAGATGATTTCCCGTTTTAAATCGAGTACTGTGGCAAACAGCCAGGAAGTATGGCATATGATTGAATCGGCTGCCCAAAGACTTCGGGATAAGGGATATGAAATGGATGAGGATTTGTGCAGAAAGTACAATTCCGTATATGAACTTCCGGCAGTTTCAAAGTGGTGGTTTTCCTTTTGCATCGGAAGACAACTTCTGCAAAATGAACAAAAACATGATTATGGATATGAAAAAAATGGTTATTGTCGTTTTGCCGTGGTCGATCAGCTTTTGTTTGATGATATGAATCGGAATAAGAAGAATCTCGCGTTTAAGCAAGCTGCAAAAAAAAATTGGGAGTGTCCTGCAAAAAACTGGCGGGAGGCAGAATTTCAGGAAATACCGTCTCTTTTTATCGGAAAAAATTATATTCCGGATGCCCTGGATCTGGAAAAATTTTCGGATTACTGTTATATGAGAAGACCAAGTCGTTTTTCGGCAGATTTTCTCCGGAATGATGTATACTTTTATTGTGCGTTACTTTATTCTGTGTGGACAGGCAGGTGTTTTCAGAAAGACAATGCCCTTCGAAATGTGGAAGAGATCCGGGAGGAGTTCCTTCGTCTGGGTATGCAGGGAGAAAATCTTGTGCATTTCATGGAGAAAGTATTTCTCTCAGCCGATACAAAAGAAAAATGGGATCTGTCCGAAATTGTGGAGGCCGTGGCAGGATTAAGTGTAGAGATATAAGGTAAATCTGCGGAAAGCATCTATTTGAATAAAAGAATAATTTATGTTATGCTCCTGTTTGAAGTGATAAGATTTTTTCTTGTAATGGAAGGCAGGGGTGTTTTTTATGACAGTTTTTGGTGTGATCATTCTAATTGTAGTGATCGTCCTTATTTTATATCATGCAAACAGAGAACTTGAGAATGTGGACGAAGAAGGAGAAAGCTTTGTGGATGAGTGGGCATTGAGGGAGGAGAAGAAAGAAGAACTGCGTATGAAAAAGCTGGAAAGAAGACAGGAGGAGAGTACAGAGGCAGAAGAAATTTTCCTGTATGATGAAGAGACGGAAGAATCAGCAGAAGAAGAGATGAAAATTCCGGCGGAACAGACGAATAAGATTGTCCCTATGGAACAGATTCAAAATACCGGAATTACTCTTTTGAAACTTGATGACAATCACCGGGTGACCGGGCGGTATCGTGTGAACCGGATTCCTTTTACCATTGGAAGAAGTGAGAAGAATAACCTGGTGCTTGATGATCTTTGTGTGGCCAGAAATCACTGTCGCATTGTGAAAGCTGATGGCCGGTATATTCTGGAAGATGAAGGTACCATGAACAGGTTATTTGTGAACGGGGCATCCACTGACCGGGTATTATTGTCTGACGGGATGCGGATATCCATCGGTAATGAGGAATTTCAGGTTGAGATGGAAGATGGAAGAAGCCAGTCAACGAGATTATATAATAATGTGAGGACAGGAATCTATGAATAGACATGATGCAAAAACAAAAGATCTTTCTACAGAAAGATTGTTTTGGGAAATTCGGAGGGCATTTCACTCACCGATGAACAATCCCGTATTCGGAGTTCTGTTTTTGCAGGCAGTAGCCATTATTTTTGTCGGAGCCAAGGGCGCCGGAAGGATATATCTTTCGATGATTGGAATTTTGTTTTTCATCACTCTTTGTTCCTGGCTGTTTACCTCCATGATTCATGGCAACCGTATGATTTTAATTTATGCTCTTACGCTTCTTACGGTAGGAACGATGCTGCAGTGCATTTTTCGACAGGAACAGGTGCTGAAGAATCCTCAGTATTTTGAGAGTCACAGTGCCGTGTCTTCTCTGCAGTTTCAGTATCTGATTGGATTTTTTGCAGCGGTTGTGCTGTGTTTTTTCTATTTAAAATTCCGGGAAATTTCAACGATAAAAATTTGCAGGATACTGTTCAAAGTGGCAGTTGCCCTTTCTGTAGTGACACTTATTTTTGCAGGAAGTGTGGGAAATGCAAAAAACTGGATTCAAGTCGGAGGAATTTCAGTACAGACGACGGAGTTTTTAAAACCTCTGTATGTTTTAATCGGGGCAGGACTGCTCGGGACGAGAGAACATCCGAAAAAAGCGGATGTGAGGGCTTTTATTATTGTTACAGTAGTGGAGAGTTTATTTTTGACGATGCAGAGTGAGTTCGGAACTCTGCTCCTGCTGCTTTTGTTGTTTCTGATGTTCCTTTTTTTATTTGTACCGGATATCCGGGTGTTTTTTTCGACGGCCGGGGTGGTGGCGGCAGGAAGCATTCTGATTGCCCTTACCGGCTCCGGACTTGGAAAGCTCGCGCAGGCGGGATCTTTTCTTGGTACAAATAAATTTTCAGCCGTTTTTCTGCGAAACTATGATAAAATCGCAAATCGTTTTATTTACTGGCTGCATCCGGAAAAAGATCCTCTCGGACTGGGATACCAGCTGCTCAAAGCGCGGGAATCAATTGTGCTGGGGGGATGGTTTGGCACATCGTCCGTAACAGATCTGCCGGTGAAGACTAGTGATCTTGTATATCCGGCACTGATTCAGAGATGTGGTATGGTTTTTGCGCTTCTTGTATTTTTTGTCTTTATCCTTATGTGGCTTGAAGGGGTCCGAATGTTTGTGAGGAAAAGGGACCGGTATCAGAAGGCAGTGGGGGCAGGATGTGTCTTTATGTTATTTGATCAGGCCCTGATCATCATTGCCGGAAGTACGGGGCTATGTCCTCTTACGGGAATCACACTGCCATTTATCTCCAGCGGAGGGACGTCGCTGATGATCAGCTTCATAATTGTAGGACTGATGATCACCGTGTCCGGAAACGTGAAATGGAAAGGAACGATCGAAGATGAAAAAGAAACCGATAAATTTTTTAAGGAGAACGCAATTACTGCAAAGTGCCACGCTTATCTGCGTTATCTTAATGCTCATTTCGCTGGTAAGAATTTCTGCAATTCTGCCCGGCGTATCAAAAGAAGCCGACAGGGAAAAGACCAGAGCGAAGGCACAGATGTATGAAAAGGAATATATAAGAGGTTCCATTCTTGACCGGACAGGAAAAGTGCTTGCCAGTTCAGAGAAACCGGGCGGGCAGAGGCAATATACCTATTCCCGCTCATTTTCAGGACTGACCGGCTATTATTCGAAAATATATGGTACTTCCGGTGTGGAAAAGACAATGAATGATGTGTTAAATCACAGTGATTCGCCAAAGGAAATGAAAAAAGGTGCCGATGTGACGCTTACCATTGATGCGGATTTACAGGTACAGGCCTATAAGGCGATTCAGGATTTTACCGGTTCGGTTGTTGTTCTTGATGCACAATCGGGGGAAATTCTGGCACTTGCTTCTTCTCCGTCTTTTGATGTGACATCCGTGGAGGACAACTGGGACGAAATCAGCCAGAAGGAAGGAGTACTTCTTTCCAATGCCTTTCAGAATCCGGTTGCACCTGGTTCTGTTTTTAAACTCATCACATCAAAAGAAATTATCGAGGCAGGAATCGAGGATGAAAAGGTGAATGATAAAGGTTTCTTAAAAGTGAACGGTCAGACGATTAAAAATTATGGTGGGAATGCATATGGAAAAATTTCATTCCGGGAAGGTTTTGTAAAATCATCGAATGTATATTTTATGGACCGGGCATTAAAACTCGGCGGACTGCGACTATATAAAACGGGAAAAAGCTTCCTACTCGGGGAGGAAATATCCCTCGATTTCACGAAATTAAAATCCAATTTTGATCTGAAAAACTATGAGGACAATATTGTGGCAACGACTGCTTTCGGACAGGGGGAAACCCTTGTAACCCCGCTTCATATGGCAATGATTACCCAGAGTATTGCAGGTGGAGGAAAAATGTTAAAACCATATCTTTTCCGGTCGGTCGTCAATGCGAAGGGGAAAACTGTCGAGGAGGGAAAAACGGAAGAACTGGTGGAAACAATGGATGAGAAAACTGCCGGGGAAATCTGTGATGTGATGAAAAAAGCCGGAGAATCTTACGGCCTTTCTTTGGTTGGTGATGAAGGATATGAGATTGCGGCAAAAACAGGAACGGCGGAACGGGGGGATGGTACGAATAATGCATGGCTTGTTACCTTTGCACCGGCAGATGAGCCCCGCTATGTCATTGTCGCAAATCATTTAAAGACAGAAAAAATTGGAAAAACGCTCGCTCCGGTGGTGGAAGAATTATATAATACACTCTTTGATCATTCTTAAAAAATCTTCAAGGGATAATGTCTCTTCCGGGTGGTTCCCCGTTTCTAAAAGCATACAGACACGGAAGGGAAGGTTCATTTCCTCCCGGGTGTTATTGTGCAGGGAAAGGAGAGCGTGGAAGAGAAGGGAAAGTTCCTGAATCAGCATATGCTGGCCCTTAAGATCCGGTGACAGATTGTAGGAAAAACGCAGAGGATAGGAGGGATTCGGATTTTTAAGGAAATAATAACAACAGGTAAAATCCAGCAGGGTGACGGAATAATGATCCCCCAGTTCCCGGATAAGTATGTTTGAAGGGTGGAGATCTGTATACAGGATTCCGTTTTGAAGGAGAAAGGACAAGATTTCTCCGATAGAAAACAGAATGGATAATGTATCATTCACGGACAGGAAAGATGCTTTTTTTAAGAGAGGAATCCCCGTGCATTCCTCCATACATAAGGCAGTGACACTTTCTGCGCGGTCGGGAAGGACAAAATTTTCACAAAGACCGAAGTAGGAGGGAATCCCGGGATGGGACAAATGGCATAAAGATTCATACTCATCCAGGATGGCCTGATGAAGATCCGATTGGCCGGAGCGGATACACTTTAAGATGTAGTGGTGTTCTTCGTCCTGCGCCCGGTAAATCCAGATATCCTTTTTTTTCTGATAAAATGAAAGAACAGTAAAATGCTGTGGAAACATAAAAACCTCCCCGTGGATTTTTTATGTGAATCAGTGTATCATAAAGGAAAAGAATTTTCAAATGAAGAAAAGAGATTACCCGGAAGAGGGGAGGAATTGGAGTGGCATTCTTTTTTGCAAGCAAGACGAACCGAAGAACGGCAAATGAGGACAGTTTTTGTCAGATGGAAATACGGATGAACGATGAGGCGGCGGTTTATGCCATGGCAGTTGCCGACGGGATGGGCGGTCTGTCTGCAGGAAAGTATTATTCAGAAACGGCGGTAAATTTATGGTTTGAAGAACTGATTCGCGTGATGATGGATTCTTCGTTTCGGGGGAATCCGCTGGAGCATCAGATTGAAATGCTCACAGAATTTTCTGAAAAAATATATGAAAAACTTGGCCAGAAGCTGTATAAAAAAGGATTGGACGCTGGTGTGAAGGGGGGAACCACCCTTTCCGGAGTGATTCATTTCTGGGATACGATTATTGTGTCAAATTGCGGAGACAGTCCGGTGTACGGAATCAGGGATGGGAAACTGGTATTATTCA
>JALFIK010000044.1 GCA_022776205.1 Eubacterium sp. | reverse complement strand
TTCTTCTGCGGTAATATGCTCTAATGGGATTTCATGATCCGTGTTGTAGCCGACGGAGACATGTTCTACACTTGTAAGGATCACAAAGTCATCTGCATTAAGCATTTCTGCCATTCTTCCGCTGGCATAGTCTTTCTCGATTACTGCGCTGGCTCCCCGAAGTTCCACACCATGGGCAAGTACCGGGATTCCGCCGCCTCCACAGGCAATGACGACCTGGCCCTGCTCGAACAAAGTACGGATGGAGTCAATCTCAATGATACCCTGCGGTTTCGGTGCGGCAACGATTCTCCGGTATCCTCCTTCTACTTTTGTGACATAATTTCCCCGTTTTTCCTCTTTTTCTGCCTCTTCCTTTGTAAGAATCCGTCCGATTACTTTCACAGGCTCATTGAATGCATCATCATAAGGATCAACCATTACCTGGGTGATAATGGTACAGACCGGGCGGTAGACTCCACGTTTTAAAAGTTCTGCCCGGATGGCGTTCTGCAAATCATATCCCACATAACCCTGGCTCATGGCAGAGCATACAGACATGGGAGCCGCTGTATATTCTTCATGTTCATTGCTGAATTCGTTTAATGCGGTATGGATCATTCCGACCTGCGGCGCATTGCTGTGAGAAATGACCACATCCGCTCCGGCCTCAACCAGGTCTGCAATCGCACAGGCAGTTACCTTTGTCGCTTTATATTGTTCCGGCATCGTTGTCCCCAGTGCCCTGTGGCCCAGAGCAACGACAACTTTTCTTTTACTCATATCTTCCAATCCTTTCTGTTTCGTTCTTTCTTTTTCCAGTTTACCAGAAAATGGGCAGAATTTCTACTCTTTCTCCAGATATTCTTTCATGGCTTTCATGGCTGTTCGGCCATCATGGAGTCCCTGCCTGTAGAGTACTTCCAGTTTAACACGATCTTTTTCCAGGCGCCCCACCTCCACTTTCACTTCCGGACGAATCACAAAAACTTTTCCCGCCGCTTCCTGCTCTTTTATAAAATCGAGGGTCTCATTATAATGGATAAACCGATTCTCCATGGCAGCAAGGAATTCTTTATGGCGGGGATATCGAAGCTTCATCAGGGGCATCAGCCGATTTGGTCCCTTTACATAATTTTTATCTCTTGTGAGCACTACTACATTTTTCCGGTTGCCATCTGCAATCGATCTGCGGATTGGAATACTGTCTGCAATTCCTCCGTCAAGCAGTTTATGTCCCTTCACTACCAGCGTTTTGGAAGCCAGGGGCAGGGAGCTTGATGCCCGGATCATCCACATCTGTTTTCTTAAATCCCTCACTCTTAAATACCGGGCTTTTCCGGTATCAACGTCTGTGACTACCGCATAAAATTTCCCGGGGTATTTTGAAAATTCCCGGTAGTCAAATGGATCCAGTACATTGGGAATTTTTTCATAAAGCATTTCTGCTCCAAAAAAATTTCCTGTCTTTAAATAAGTTTTTATTCCGCAGTACTGCGGATCATCCAGATAGTCTACGTTCACCCGGAATGCCCTGCCTCTTTGCTTCGACAGATAGCTGCACGCATGGCAGCTTCCGGCCGACACACCGTAGACGCTGGAAAATTCTACATTTTCATCTAAAAAGGCATCCAGAACACCGGCAGTATACACTCCGCGCATTCCTCCGCCTTCCAATATCAAGCCTGCATTATACATTATGAACCTCCTGTTTCCTGCTATGCTTCTTGTCCTGCCTGCATAATACTGATGTCAATTTGTACTGTCTTTTTCAGGTTTTGTACATTAGTATAACGCGAATTCAAAAATTTCTCCATAGTTATCTTTATAAAATTATCTGTTGTTTTGAAAATTCGCTCACCGGCAGTCTGCCTGCCTTCCGGGCAGCAATCTGTTCATAGAAATCAGAACTGCGTACATCCAGATAAAATAGTTTCCCCTCCGAAGTCTGCTCTTCATATATTTTTTTGCCTTCTGCCGCTCTCTGGATCAGGCGGATTTTTGCCGTCTCACGAATTTTTTTAAGCAGGGGGGCCGCTTCTTGAGAAAAACCGAGAATTCTCGCATATGGAACAGGAATATTTCCTCCGTCTTCCAAAAAAGGGTCTGCTTTAATATGAAGACATATATGAAGAAGAGCTCTTTTTAAGGCAGAATCTGTCCTCTGCCTTGTGTGAAGTCTTTCTAACAAAGTTTCAAAAGAAAGTCCCGGCTCATATAAATTCTGCATTCTCCTTGCCAGTTCCAGATCCATTCCGAAATATTTTCCGAGAAGTTTTTTCTTAAGAAGTACGGTATAGTCTAAAAAAGGCATCAGGTCATCCCAGCTTACATACTCTCCCCGGAAAAAATCTGTAAGAAATGGCTGACTGTCATCGCCGAGTAGTTCGCAGATTTTGTCTTTTTGCTCTCCTTCGTCATTTTTAAGAGAATGAAAAAGGGCAGTTCGGATGGCAGTGGCCGAAAGATATTTGCCGGAAAGGCTCTCATCATGGTAAGCGTTCCCGGCTCTTTTCACTGTGACCGGCCGCATAGGGGAGCGAAGTTTTTTTAAAGCCTTGCCATATTCAATTCCCAAAATATGATTTGGCTCTTTTAGAAAATCTTCCGCTTTCGGATCTTTCAGGATTCGGGCTGCTGCCCGGGCTCTTGCCCGCGGAAAACTCATACCCTCTTTTAATCCCTCTTTCAGATATTGTTTATAGTCTTGTGGTTCATTTAAAAATAAATCTACATATGGTACATAGTCTTCTTCTCCGGCCCACTCACTTCCAAAAGACAGATAATCCACACAGCCTATATCATTAAGAAGTTTCACTCCTGCCGTAGCGAAATATTCTGCACTTGCCGTCGCATAAACTACGGGAAGCTCTATGACAAGATCTGCACCGCCGGACAGTGCCATCCGGGTTCTTGTGTATTTGTCGGCAATGGCCGGCTCACCCCTTTGGACATAGTCCCCGCTCATCACCACTATGACGTAATCTGCCCCGGTCTGTTTTCTGGTCTGTTCAATGTGATAGCGATGACCGTCGTGAAAAGGATTGTATTCGGCTATGATTCCCGCTGTTTTCATTTGATTCTTCCTCTCTTCGCACTGTTTTTCTTTTATCTTAACCGTCTTATTTAAAAATATCAAATCCTATTTAAAAATTTGTTATTTTTCCGGAAACAAATTGTATTAACTTTCAAACAAAATACTATATTGTTTATTTTGAAATACAATCTCTTATCAAAAATCATTATTTCTTTCCGATAAGACAAAAAAATTCGGGTACAGGTTGAATTATTCTATTTTCATTACGAAAAAAAGAGGATATAATGAAATTGTCAATATACAATAAGCGAAATTTGACATTCGTTAGTAAAAAATTGAACAAAGGAGATAGCAACATGAAGGTTTTAGTAATTAACTGCGGTAGTTCTTCCCTGAAGTATCAGGTCATTGACTCAGAAACAGAACATGTTCTCGCAAAGGGTTTATGTGAGAGAATCGGTATCGACGGCATTTTAACCTATCAGCCGGCAGGGAAGGAAAAGATTAAATACGAGGCTCCGATGCCGGCACACCGCCAGGCTGTAGAGCTTGTATTAAAACAGCTCACCGATCCGGAAACCGGTATTTTGAAATCCATGGATGAGATTGATGCCGTTGGTCACCGTATGGTTCATGGTGGAGAGAAATTTGCATGTTCCACCTTACTTACCGATGAAGTCCTTAAGACTGTAGAATCCTGTAACGATCTTGCTCCGCTTCACAATCCTCCGACACTGGTTGGTGTGGAAGCCTGCAAGGAACTTCTTCCGACAACTCCGATGGTCGGTGTATTTGATACCGCTTTTCATCAGACGATGCCGCCGGAAGCTTACATTTACGGACTTCCTTACGAATATTATGAGAAATATGCCGTACGTCGTTACGGTTTCCACGGAACATCCCACAAGTTCGTTTCTTTAAGAGCAGCTGAAATTCTCGGAAAGAAACCGGAAGAACTGAAGATCGTTGTATGTCACCTTGGAAACGGTTCCTCCATTTCCGCAGTTGACTGTGGTAAATGTGTGGATACTTCCATGGGTCTTACTCCATTAGAGGGTCTGGTAATGGGTACCCGTTCCGGTGATATTGACCCGACCTGTATCGAGTTCATCGCTCACAAAGAGAACCTCTCCTTAGAGGAAGTTATGAATGTGATCAATAAGAAATCCGGTGTTCTTGGTATTTCCGGTATTTCTTCTGATTTCCGTGATCTTGACGAGGCTGCCAAGAACGGCAACAAGCGCGCAGAACTTGCTCTTAAAGTCTTCTGCCACTCTGTTGTAAAATATATCGGAAGTTTCATCGCTGTTATGAACGGTGTGGATGCCATTGTATTTACGGCAGGTATCGGAGAGAATGATAATATCATCCGTTCCGCCATCATTGAACATTTCGGATATCTTGGTGCCAAGATTGATGAGGAAGCCAACGAAATGCATGGGGAAGAGCGTATCATCTCCACTCCGGACTCCAAAGTAAAAGTACTCTGTATCCCGACAAACGAAGAGCTTGCCATCTGTCGTGATACCGTTGAAATCGTTACTAAAAAGCTTGTAGAGGATACTGTAAAAGAAGTACTGAACAAATAATACTTCCTTTACCTGTTTTCCTTTCATATCTTCATTACTTAACATATAGTAAATCCCCGGGGATTTTTCCCCGGGGATTTCGTTTTGTGTATTTATTTATAAAGAAGCCGAATGGAATTCAGCAAACATAAAAGAGCAACTCCGGTATCGGCAAAGACGGCAAGCCACATATTTGCAAAACCGGCAAGTCCAAGGATCATGACAGCTGCCTTTACAAGAAGGGCGAAAATTACATTCTGCCAGGAGATCCGCCCGGTTAAGCCTGCAATCCGGAGTGCCTCCGGCACCCCTTTCATCTCGGAATTCATAAAAACCACATCTGCAGCTTCGATCGCGGCATCGGCCCCGCTTCCCATGGCTGCTCCCACATCGGCTCCGGCAAGGACCGGTGCATCGTTGATTCCGTCTCCCACGAAGAAAACCGCACCATTTTCTTCTCTCACCTTTTTGAGAATGTCCAGTTTTTCTTCCGGCAAAAGGCCGGCATACACTTCATCGATTCCTGCCTTCTTTCCAATATCCCGGGCACTTTTTTCTTCGTCTCCGGTGAGCATCACTGTCCGGATTCCCAGTCTTTTCACCCGGGCAATCGACTCCCCGGCATCCTCTTTCATGGAGTCTGCTATCACAATCTCTCCGGCCAGGATACCGTTTAAGGCAAGGAGTACTTCTGTTCCGGCATTATCTTTCTCATAAAAGTCCAAAGATACTTTATTCCGTTCCATGAGTTTACGATTTCCGCAAAGAACCGTTCCCTGCTCTGCCCATGCAATGATTCCCTCTCCGGAAATTTCTTCCACTTTCTGCGGACGCTGTACGAAAATTTCTCTCTTTTTTGCCTCTTCCACTATACTAACGGCAATCGGATGGGTGGAGGATAATTCACAGCTGGCAGCCAGCGCAAGCAAATCTTTCTCGGAAATCTCTTCCCGGTATACTTTTACTTCCTGAACAACAAATTCTCCCTTTGTGATCGTACCGGTCTTATCAAGAACAACCGCCTTCACATTTTTCAGTGCCTCGATTGCCAGGCCGCCCTTAAACAATATTCCTTTTTTGGATGCAACACCAATCCCGGAAAAGAAAGCGAGGGGGACACTTAATACCAAGGCACACGGACAGCTGATTACCAGGAAAGTCAGGGCAGTATAAACGGATGCCGTTCCGGATGTACCGAAAATCCGACTCGTCTGTCCGGCATATGCCGGATTTACAAAGTAGTGCCAGTTCATCCCTTCCGGCAGAAGAAAAGGAAGGAGAAAGGCAACAAAAAGGGCAAGGAATACAACAAATGGTGTATATACTCTGGCAAACCGGGTAATAAACCGGTCAATCTCCGGTTTGCTGGCTGCAGCATTTTCCACGGACTCGAGAATCCTCGTGACCATGGATTCTTCGAGCACCTTATCCACACGGATCTTTAACAACCCGGAAGTATTGACACATCCGGAAATCACCTTATCCCCTTCTTTGGCAAGGACCGGTACCGGCTCTCCCGTAACGGGAGAAGTGTCAATTCGGCTCTCTCCGGAAATGATCTCCCCGTCAAGGGGAATCCGGTCTCCGGGGCGGACAAGGAGAAGATCTCCCACTTTTGCATCCTGGGCATCAATCACGCAAACTTCGTCTTCCTCGATCCGGTTTACCACTTCCGGGCGCAAATCTACTGCTTCCATAATCTGTTTTCTGCTTTTCTCCGTCGCCCTGTCTTCACAATATTCTCCAATCCGGTAAAAAAGCATCACCCCGACTGCCTCGGGGAATTCTCCGATACAAAAGGCTCCGATCGTGGCAATCCCCATCAGAAAATTCTCATCGAAAATCTGTCCTCTTAAAATATTTCTACCGGCTGTGATGAGAACCTCTCCGCCAAGGATCAGATAGGCTGCAAAAAAGATGGCAAACAATGCAGCTTCCGGCACTCTGCTCCAGGATTCCAGCACCAGTCCGGCCGCAAATATAACAGCTCCCGTTGCAATACCGGCTAGAGGTTTCTTTCGAAACAACGTTTTTTTTGTCTCTGTGCTTTCTCCTTTTTTCTCCCGGTCTTTTGGAATAAGAGTCACACCATCTTCTACTGAATTAACCACTTTTTGCAGCTTTGGAAGCAGGGTGTCCTGATGGTTGGCCACGACCCGCAGCTGTTTTGTCGCAAACGTTACACTGGCAAATCCAACTTCCGGCATCTGACGTATCTTTGCCTCAATCTTTGCTGCACAGTTTGGGCAATCAATCCCCTCCATAATATATATTCTCTTTTCCATGTCATCTTCCGCCACATGGCAGCTGCATCTTGCCAGACTCTCTCCGCAAAGATCACAGTACTCTACAAAAGAGACACACATGGCACAGTCACAGTCATCGGGATGGCCCGGCACCGGATGGCGCTCCATCTGAAAATGGGTGCGTGCTCTTGTCGCCTGGGGTTCTTCCCTGTGATTGCTGTGACAGCAATCTTTATGATGATGTTCGTGGCAGCAATCCTCATGATGATGCTCGTGACAGCAATCCTCATGGTGATGCTCATGGCAGCAATCCTCATGGTGATGTTCGTGGCAACAATCCTCGTGAAGATGATTCACTGATTTTTTCTCCATTTTTTCTCCCTTCCTGTCAGTGGGAAGAATCTGTATGCGTCATATGAATAAGCGCTTCCTCGATAATATCCACAATGTGCTGGTCATCGAGGGAATAAAAGACATTCTTTCCTTCCCGTCTCGCCCTTACCTGATGCATCTTTCTCATTACAGCAAGCTGATGGGAGACGGCTGACTTGGTCATATCCAGAAAAACCGCAATATCTCCGGCACACATTTCCTGCTCTTTTAAGGCGTACATAATACGGATTCTCGTATCATCCCCTAAAACCTTGAAAAAAGATACGACTTTCTCCAGCTCGTTGTCTTTTGGCATACTCTCTCGTACTTTCTCAATACTCTCAGGAAACAATGCCACACAATCGCTTTTTTTCGTTTCCATTTTTTCCTCCTCATCGAACATATAATTGAATATATGTTCAACTATGTTTATTATAGTTGAACACATGCTCAATTGTCAATCACTTTTTATCTTTTTTAATGAAATTATATTTCAATAACATTTCCTGTACAATTCATCACGAAATCTGTGCCGAAATAATCGGATATTTTCCGGATATTTTCCTCTCCGGTACAGTGGGAAACACCGATTAGCTGAATTCCCATTTTTTTCATTTCTTCCATAGTTTTAAAAAGGCGGTGCTCATCGGCCTCCACTAAATGAGTCCCCCCGATTACACCGTATATCTTCTTTCCGCTCCGCTTTTCTATCGTATGAAGCATATTGATGATTCCCGGATGGGAACATCCTGCCAGTACCACCAACCCATCATCCGTATCCAGTCCTACCGCAATTTCATCAGTAAAATGATCTTCTTTATATTTTCCTTCTTCATTTTTAATGAGAAAACCGGGATTCCAGGCCTCAAAAGGTTCTGTATGGGTAAAATTTCGAAATAATGTGACTCCCGGATGAATTTCTTTCCTATCTTCCGTAATCTCGCATAATTCAACCCCGTATGGTGCAAGATCCTCTTTTGAAAAAGGAATTCCGATATAACGAATCCCTTTTTCTTTTTTTTCATGATATTTCTGTGAAAAAAAACCTTCCCCCACATAGAGTTTCACCGGTTTCTTTTCCTCTTTCAAAAAGGTGAGAAGTCCTCCTGCATGATCATAATGTCCATGACTGATGAGCACGCAGTCGAGATGTTCAAAACTGACTCCCATTTGTTTTGCGTTTTTATAAAAAGCACCGCTTTGTCCCGTATCCAAAAGCATCCTGAAATCTCTTCCTTCTATGAGCAGACTTAGTCCGTGTTCTGCACAAAGGCAGCCTTCCCTGTCTTCATGATTTTCAATCAGCGTTGTGATTTTCCATTCCATAAAAGCCCCTCCTTTTATCCATATTTTAATCTTCTTTTTCCGTGCTGGCAAACACTTTTCCATGGAATCTTTCGTCAAAATAACGTATAATAATAGCGAAAAAAGTCCGCCAATCAAGGGGGACTTTCCGGAGGTATCTATGATATGAAACATATTCCACATCTTTACGGAACATTTGGACCTTCCTGTGCCAGTGAAGAGATCATTCATAAACTGTTTCTGGCCGGAATGACCGGCATGCGATTAAATTTATCCCACACAACACTGGAAGAGGCTTCGGAATGGCTTTCCATGTACCACCGTGTTGCAGAGCGAATGCATCTTGCACCGGAACTCCTCGTTGATTTGCAGGGGCCGGAATTACGAATCGGCACTCTTCCCGATTCTCTTGTCCTTTCAGAAAAAGATCTCGTATTCCTTATCCGGGAAGACGATCTGACCCGCATACATGAACCGGGAGATCTTCTCACGAAAATAGCGGGAGACCGGGAGGATTTCTCCGTGATTCCCTGCCCTTCCATTCTTTTTTCTTATTTAGAAGAAGGACAGACCGTCTGTCTAAACGACGGAAAAATTACGCTTTCCGTCTGTTCTGCTTTGGAAGACGGAATATTTTGTGGTGAGGTAAGGACAGGCGGAGAACTTTCTTCCCGGAAAAGTATTGCCATAGAGGGGCTTTCCATCCCTCTTCCCACACTCACAAAAAAGGACCGGGAAAATCTTAAACTGCTTCGGAAATTCCGGGTAACCGGCGTGATGCTTCCTTTTGTCAAAACCGCAGACGATCTGATCAATTTGAAAAATGAATTGCGGGCTGATCATATGGACTACGTGCGAATTTTTGCAAAAATCGAATCTATGGAAGGGGTAAACAATCTGCCTTCTTTTCTTCCTTTTTGTGATGAGGTAATCATCGCCCGTGGCGATCTTGGGAATGCCATCCCTTTGTCAAAACTTCCGGCTCTCCAGAAAAAAATCTCCATGCTTTGCCTCCGGGCACGAAAACCTTTCATGGTTGTCACCCAGCTGCTTGCTTCCATGGAGACAAATCCTGTACCTACCAGGGCAGAAGTAACGGACATCTTTCAGGCTGTTACAGACGGTGCTTCCTCCCTGATGCTTACGGGAGAAACTGCTGTGGGGCATTATCCGGCAGAAGCCATGCAGATGCTTTCTGACACGGCATTTGAAGCATTGCGATTTCTCCGTCTGCGAGAATAACGCTTATTTAAACTGATTTAATTCTTTATTGTACTGAAATCCTGCCCGGGACAGTTTTGTGACCAGTTCCTCTTCCTCAAGGGAAAGATCCTCACACAGGGCCTCGAGGGAAGAATACTGGTCACGGAGTTTTGTATTGATCACGCTGTAGAGCATGACCGGATCATTCGGGAGATTATTCATATTGCATCATCCTTTCCTTATAAATAAAAAGATTCCTGCAAGGCAGGATTCTCCGCCTGTGGCGGGTTGCTTTTCGCAACAGGATTTCATATATAGAAAAAAATCCCGTTTAAAACGGGATTTTTTCGAGACTTATCATGAGGAGACATATACTACCATACCAATCCAAAGAGCCAGCAGTGAAGTCATCCCCTCCAAACATATTTTTATTATATAGTATTCTCTTAAAAAAAGCAAGAAGAAATCGATAAATATTTTATTTTCTGGACTTCATTTTTATTTTGTAGTATTCTTAGGATTAGAGTATTTTATTGGAGGTAATACATATTATGACAGAACATAGAGTTTGGAAATTCCATAATGATGTGGATACAGACCAGATCATCGCTTCTCAGTATCTGCTTCTCCCGGATATTGAAGCAATGAAAGAATATACTTTTGAATCATTAGACCCGGATTTTTCAAAAAAAGTACAGTCTGGAGATCTGATTGTTGCCGGAGAAAATTTTGGATGTGGTTCTTCCAGGGAGCAGGCTCCCAGTGTTCTGAAAGCTCTGGGTGTCAAAGCCGTCATCGCCAAATCTTTTGCCCGGATTTTTTACCGTAATTCCATCAATATCGGACTGCCGGTTATCGTGTGCAAAGATTTATATGACCATGTGGAAAACGGCGGACATGCACAACTTGATCTTTCTGCCGGAATCGTCTGTGTGAACGGACAGACCTTTTCGTGCACGAAGCTTCCGGAATATATGCAAAATATTCTGAATGCCGGAGGGCAGATCGCATTTTTAAATAAGGAGGAAGCATAATTATGGGAATGACTTTAGGAGAAAAGATTATTGCCAGAGCTGCCGGTGTCGATTTTGTAAAACCGAACGATATTCACACGGTCACTCTGGACAGGATGATGAGCAATGACGGTACTACTCATCTTACAGTGGATATGTATCATAATAAATTAAAACACCCTAAGATTGCGGATAAAGATAAAGT
>JALFIK010000018.1 GCA_022776205.1 Eubacterium sp. | reverse complement strand
CAATCCTCCCTTACATTTGACAGAAGAAATCCATCAGTCTCTTTCGGAATTTAATGAGTTGAATGAGAAAACATATGAAAAAGCCCTGGATACTCTGAATCTGCGCGATGGAATATCCAAAGCAGATGCGGTCTCATGTTTTCATTTATTTCAGACTATGTTAAACGGATATTGCAGTAGTCCGGCTTTTCAAAATCTAAAATTGCAGGAAAAAGCAGAATTACACGAAAAGATTCTGCCAAAGTTATTTAATTGTATGTTGTATGGAATTGTAAAAGGAGAAAAATAAAATGATTATCAATCTTTTAAGATGGATCGCCGTGCTCGGCCTTGCTTTCGCAGCCGGCAGGCTCATAACAAAAATTAAGATGCCATCCATTCTCGGATGGCTTATTGTCGGAATGATATTCGGTCCCCACGCTGTCGGCTTACTCCCTCAAACTGTTCTGACTTCAGTCTGGTATAAGACAATCATCATGTGGATGCAGTGCGCTTTTGGAGTAATGCTTGGCTCTGAACTCATCTGGAAAAAACTGAAGCGCTCCGGCAAATCTTTAATGATTACAACATTAACCCAGTCTCTTGGAACTTTTGCGGTTGTTTCCCTTGTCTTTGGAATTATTTTTGCTTTCTTCACCAATGTACCTGTTTATCTCGCCTTTGTCTTTGGCGGAATTGCCCTTGCAACTGCACCGGCACCGGCAGTATCCATCGTCAATGAATTTCATGCCAGAGGCCCTGTTACTGACACCCTCCTTCCTATGACTATTCTGGATGATGTCGTGGGAATCGCTGTTTTCTTTACCGTGAATTCCCTGATTGCACGAGCTGTATCGGGTGGTGCAATTCCCATGTATATGATTCCGGTCATGATTTTTCTTCCGATTCTGATTGGTGCGTGTGTCGGTTTTCCTACCGGACTTTTGCTTAAAAAAGCAAAAGGGAAAATGAAAAATCAAATTGTATTGCTTAGTGGCATTACTGTCACTATTATAATCGGCTGGCTGATGAATACCTGTTTTCTTTCTGGTATTACCCTCAATTACACATTGATGGGTGTTGCTTTTTCTGCCGTATTTTCTAACATGATCACTCCTGAACAGTTAGAAGAAACAAACAACAATTTCTCACCATTTTTATCCGTCTCTTTACTTGCTGTCATTATTGATTTAGGCGCCCCTCTTGACTATCATCTGATCCTGGGGGCAGGTCTTTATACATTAATCTATATTGTAGCACGGGCATTCGGAAAATACTTTGGTGCAGCAATCGGTGCCAGAATAACCCATATGCCGGAAACAGTACGTAAATATCTCGGTCTGACCTTACTTCCCCATTCCGGTGTTTCCCTTGTATTTACAGGAATCATTTGTTCCACACTGGCCAGCGCACCGAAACTGGTCCAAATTGTCCAGGGCACCATTGCCGCAGCCGCAGTTATCAATGAATTTATTGCAGTCATTGCCGCAAAAAAGGGATTCGAACTTGCCGGAGAAATCAGCAGAACATAAGACGGATACTTTGTCACTTCTTAAAAAAAATCCAATCGCATCAGCTCTTATAATTAAATTTTGTTTATTACTCTGTTAACGGTTCATGACCTGTGTAATCATATAGGGACCGACACAAGGAAAATCAGCAACATAATTTCCGGTCTTTTCATCATATTCTTTCATTTTGAAAAAGAATATCTTTTCTCCTGCAATTACTCTGTAATCCGTTGCCGTGTATTTAAAATCCATCATATATGTAAGCTGATCCAGTTTTTCCGGGTTAAATCCGTATTTTTCTTCATATTTCTCCGCAGTATACTCACTGATATTAGCCAGTATATCTGTAACGGCAGGAATTGATTCCACAATAGATTTACCATTTTCATCCGACGCTGTAACTGTGCTTGCCGCAGCATCTATCATGTTTGATATATTTGTCGGAACTAAATTTCCGTTTTCGTCCTTCATCTTATATTGATCACTGATTGCTTCATTTGTATATATCTCAACCCGTGATAAAAATGAGGCTGTATTTGTACCATCTGTACTTTCCGGGGATATGGTAATCTCTTTTCTATCATGAAGATTAGAAATACTTGGCGATGCAAAAGCAGAAACGGCTATACACATGATAAACATCACAGATACATTGAAGTGCTATACTGAATCCTCCTGAGAAGTTATAGGCTTTATATCCGTTTCCTTCCAATATACGTTTTATGCCCTCATTGATATCTTTTTGTTTGAACATATCGAAAAATCCCATCTTTATGACCCTCCTTACAGCATCGCAAGTATTTCGTTCCTGGGTTTTGCTCCCATAGATTGATTGACAATTTTTCCAACTTTGATATCAGAGCGTTCCCCTGCAATCAGCATTTTCGTATATTCTGAAAATAATGTTTTTACTTCCTGTGGATGATCATATCCGGGAATGATTTCGATTTTACTAAAACATCAAGGAAATTTTCTCCTTTATCTCCAGATGGTTCCGTAGCCAGTGACCATTACCGGCGACAATCGGCTGTGCAAGTCATCATCTACGGCACCTTATTCTTCTGAAGAATTAATCATCATAATGATTCCAGTCACCAAGTATTCCCCGATTACTATGACCGGTTTTATGACCATGATTATCATAATGACTTACACCACCGAATATTCCAGGACTACTATGACCGGTTTTATGACCATGGTTATCATAATGATTTACTCCGCCAAATATTCCAGGGCGACTCGAGCCTGTCTTATGGCCGTTGGCATCAAAATTATTCATCCCTCCAAACAATCCCGGTCTACTTTCCCCGATTTTTCTACCTTTCGAATCGTAATGATTGATATTTCCAAATAAACCTTTTCTGCTATATCCTTCTTTTTTACTCATAACTATTTTCCTCCTAATCTCCGAATTTAACTGTATCATACTGCTTTACTAATCTCTCAACTTCTTCCTTCATCTGATCTACCACTTCATCCGGTCCAACAATCCGCACACCTTCTCCCAGTGAAATGATCCACCCCAGAAACTGCTTGCTGACATGGACATCCACATTTACTGTGAAATGATCTTCATCTTCCGGAATCATCATCACATCTTTTCCAAAGCGGTCTATGATCACACCCGCCAGATCGTTTGTTACCAATAGTTTTACTTCCTGTTCTTTTCCTCCAAACATTCCAAAACTTTTCTTCGCATAATCCGCCATATCCAGCTTTTTAAAGTGTTCTTTTCCCTCTCTTTCTTCTTCAGACATCTGGATATGAAGCATTTTATCCACACGGTAATGTTTGATCTGTCCGGCATCCGAATCATATCCTACAAGATAATAATTCTCGTCATCCCAGGAAAGTCCCCAGGGACTGATATGGTACCAGGCTCCATTATGGCGCAGTTCCATTTCTTTTTTCACATTCCACTGATAATATTGAAATTTAATCTTCTTATTTTCGGAAATAGCATTATGGATGGCATCGACAGTATAATAAATACTCTCATTCATTGTCTTGATTCTTCCGGTAACATATACCTGCCGCTGCAGCTTCACTGCTTCATACTTACTGACCAGCTGTTCCAGTTTTTTGATCAGGGCATTGGTTTTCCGCTCCGTAATGAATTTGGAAGATTGGATGGCATCTACCAAAAGCTTCAACTCCGGCAATTCAAATGGTCGATTTACTACATGATAATGGTAGCGGTTTCCCACCGGCTCCCCTTCTACCTCAATTCCCAGTGTTTCCAGATCACGCAGGTCATTGTAAATGCTCTTGCGGTCCGCTGTGATTTCATATTCCCCCAGTGCAGATATAATCTCAGGCATGGTAATATAATGGTCGTCATCCGTTCTTTCCAGCATAATCTGGGCAAGACGGTATAATTTAAATTTTTGATTCGTTCCCCTTGGCATAATACCCATCCTCCAGTCAGAACATAATTATATAAACTATAACCAGTATACCACAGATGGGAAGAGTATCGTACACCAAACACTGTTTTCAAGGAACAAAAAGAAGTCCAAAAAGAACTTATCTCCCCAGACTTCTAATCTGTTATTCGGATACAGTTTCTATTGCTTCTTTTTCTGATAAGCAACAAGACTTTTCTTATTCACTTTACAGAGAACACCCTGTGGAGTAACCAGTATTACTTTTCCGTATGCTTTTTTTCCAATGCGGTCATACAATCTTCCTGCACTCAGGCTGTCACCAAGAACTGTGTAAGGGCTGTTTGCCACATAACCAAGTTTTCCAAT
>JALFIK010000219.1 GCA_022776205.1 Eubacterium sp. | reverse complement strand
GGGATTCATTATCTTGGAAAGAATGTGATGACCGTGCAGTTCCATCCGGAGGCCTGTCCGGGACCGAATGATTCTGACTTTTTGTTTGAAGAATTTATGAATATGATGGAGGTTGCGAAAGATGCCTAAGAATGCCAGTATTAAAAAAGTTCTTGTAATCGGTTCCGGTCCGATCGTTATCGGCCAGGCAGCAGAATTTGATTATGCGGGAACCCAGGCATGTCGTTCCCTGAAAGAAGAAGGAATCCATGTTGTTCTTGTAAATTCAAATCCGGCGACAATCATGACGGATAAGGATATCGCAGATGAGGTTTTCATTGAACCGTTAACACCGGAAGTGATTAAGAATATTATCCTGAAAGTTTCTCCGGACAGTCTTCTGCCGACACTGGGCGGCCAGGCAGCCCTCAATATTGCCATGGAGCTGGATGAGTGCGGATTTTTAAAAGAGCATAAAGTAAAGCTTATCGGGACGACGGGAAAGACGATCCGGAAAGCGGAGGACCGGGAAGAATTTAAGGAGACCATGGAAAAGATCGGGGAGCCGATCGCACCGAGCCAGATTGTAACGGATGTGGAAGAAGGGCTTGTATATGCCCGGCAGATCGGATTTCCTGTTGTGCTTCGTCCGGCCTATACTTTAGGCGGAAGCGGTGGCGGAATCGCGGAAAATGAAGAAGAGTTTGTGGAAATTATTCAGAATGGTCTGCGTTTAAGCCGTGTCGGACAGGTCCTTGTCGAGAAATCCATTGCGGGATGGAAAGAAATCGAGTACGAAGTAATGCGTGACGGAAACGGTACCTGCATTACAGTATGTAATATGGAAAATATCGATCCTGTCGGTGTGCATACCGGTGACAGTATTGTTGTGGCTCCGTCCCAGACGCTGGGGGATAAAGAATATCAGATGCTTCGTAATTCAGCCTTAAATATTATTGACGAATTAGGCGTGGAGGGCGGATGTAATGTACAGTTTGCCCTGAATCCGGATACCTTTGATTACTGTGTCATTGAGGTAAATCCCCGTGTGAGCCGTTCTTCTGCCTTAGCATCCAAGGCAACCGGTTATCCAATCGCGAAAGTGACGGCCAAGATTGCCCTGGGATATCACCTTGATGAGATTAAGAATGCGGTAACCGGAAAAACTTATGCAAGTTTTGAGCCGGCTCTTGATTATTGTGTTGTCAAAGTTCCGCGGCTTCCTTTTGATAAATTCATTTCTGCATCCCGCCATCTGACCACACAGATGAAAGCGACTGGAGAAGTTATGAGCATCTGCACGAATTTTGAAGGTGCACTCATGAAGGCTCTTCGTTCTTTAGAGCAGCATGTGGACAGTCTGATGCACGGGGATTTTGATAAGCTGAGCGATCAGGAACTCGAAGAGCATCTTCATATTGTCGATGACCTTCGGATTTACTGCATTGCCGAGGCGCTCCGCCGTAAGATGGATCCGGCACTGATTCATGATATCACGAAGATTGACCGATGGTTTATCGATAAGTTTAATAATATTGTAATGATGGAAGCAGAATTGAAAAATGCACCGGAAATCGACCGGGAGCTGCTTCTTCGTGCCAAAGAGATGGAGTTCCCGGATAAAGTAATCGGAGAACTGATCGGCCAGAGTGAGGATTATGTGAAGAATCTTCGAAGACAGATGGATATTGTTCCGGCCTATAAAGTTGTTGATACCTGTGCAGCGGAATTCGCGGCAGAAACTCCATATTATTATTCCTGTTTCGGAAGCTTCAATGAAGTGGAAGATGTCTCTGACAAAAAGAAGATCATGGTTCTTGGTTCCGGTCCGATTCGAATCGGTCAGGGAATCGAGTTTGACTACTGTTCCGTTCACAGTGTGTGGGCTTTTAAGGAAATGGGATATGAGACGATTATCGTAAATAACAATCCGGAAACCGTAAGTACGGACTTTGATATTGCAGATAAGCTTTATTTTGAGCCGCTTACGGAAGAAGATGTGGAGCATATTGTGGAGCTCGAGAAACCGGATGGAGCGGTTGTGCAGTTCGGTGGGCAGACTGCGATTAAACTGACGGAAAAATTAAATAAAATCGGCGTTCCAATCCTCGGTACCAGCGCAGAAAATGTAGATGCGGCTGAGGACAGAGAACTTTTTGACCAGATTCTGGAAGAATGCTGTATTCCTCGTCCGAAGGGAGGTACGGTATTTACAAAAGAAGAGGCCATCAGGACGGCAAATGAGATTGGTTATCCGGTTTTGATCCGTCCTTCCTATGTTCTTGGCGGACAGGGTATGCAGATTGCCATCAGTGATGAAGATGTGGAAGAGTTTATGGATATTATCCAGCGGTATGCCCAGGAACATCCGATTCTCATCGACAAATATCTGATGGGCGTTGAGGTGGAAGTGGATGCAGTGTGTGACGGAGAGGAAATTGTTATTCCGGGCATCATGCAGCATGTTGAGCGTGCGGGAATCCATTCAGGTGACAGTATTTCGGTCTATCCGGCAAGAGATCTTTCTCCGAAGATCAAGAAAGTTATTGCTCACTATACAAAACTCCTTGCAAAAGCCCTTCATGTAATTGGCCTGATCAATATACAGTTTATCGTCTATCAGGAAGAAGTATATGTCATTGAGGTGAATCCACGTTCTTCAAGAACCGTTCCGTATATCAGCAAGGTTACCGGTATCCCGATTGTGGATCTGGCGACAAAAGTCATGACAGGACTAAAGTTGAAAGACCTTGGTTATGAGACCGGACTGCAGCCGGAATCTCCTTACTGGGCAATTAAGATGCCGGTATTCTCCTTCGAGAAAATCCGCGGTGCAGATATCAGCCTCGGACCGGAAATGAAGTCAACGGGAGAATGTCTTGGTATCTCAAAAAATTACGAAGAGGCATTATACAAGGCTTTCCTAGGATCCGGTGTGGATCTTCCGCGTCATAAAAAGATGATCATGACGGTGAAAGATTCCGATAAACTGGATGCCGTGGAGGTCGGAAGACGATTTGCTGCCCTTGGTTATGAAATTTATGCGACGAGAAGTACCTGCAAGTGTCTGCAGAGTAACGGTGTTCCGGCAAAAAGGGTTAATAAGATTGAGGAGGCCCATCCGAATCTGCTTGACCTGATTCTTGGCCATCAGATCGACCTTATTATTGACACACCGTCCCAGGGAATCGAGAGAAGTAAAGATGGTTTTGTCATCCGTCGTCATGCGGTTGAGACAGGAGTGAATTGCCTGACTTCCCTGGATACGGCAAATGCACTGCTTACCAGTCTGGAATCTTCCTGCAGAGGGAATCTGTCCCTTGTGGATATCGCGACAATTGACCGGGAGAAGGAAGAGGAAAGAGAAGGGAAATTTGAGTAGTATTTCCGGAAGAATAATTGGGAGAAGATAAATGAAAAATTATACAAAGCAGGATATTATTGAACTTGTGGAAGAAAAAGATGTCCAGTTTATAAGACTCCAGTTTACGGATGTGTTCGGCACACTGAAGAATGTGGCAATTACAGCCAGCCAGCTTGAAAAAGCACTGGATAATAAATGTATGTTTGATGGATCTTCCATTGAGGGGTTTGTCCGTATTGAAGAGTCTGATATGTATCTGTATCCGGATCTGAATACTTTTGAGATCCTTCCGTGGCGTCCACAGCATGGGAAAGTGGCAAGATTTATGTGCGATGTTTATCGTCCGAACGGCGTTCCTTTTGAGGGAGACAGCCGACACATTCTTAAGAAGGTTCTGAAAAAAGCGTCGGGCATGGGATATACCTTTGATGTGGGACCGGAATGTGAATTTTTCCTGTTCCACACGGATGAAAACGGGCAGCCGACCAATATCACCCATGAGCGGGCGAGTTATTTTGATGTGACACCCCTTGACCTGGGAGAAAATGCCAGAAGAGATATTGTACTCACACTTGAGGACATGGGGTTTGAGATCGAGGCATCCCATCATGAAGTGGCACCTGCCCAGCACGAGATTGATTTTAAATATGATAATGCCCTGGTGACGGCAGACAATATTATGACATTTAAAATGGTTGTAAAGACGATTGCAAAACGGCACGGCCTGTATGCGACCTTTATGCCCAAACCAATCAACGGAGTGGATGGTTCGGGGATGCACATTAATATGTCCCTTTCGAAAGAAGGAAAGAATATTTTCTTTGACAAGAAGGATCCGATGGGGCTCAATAAAGAATGCTATCATTTTATTGCAGGTCTTATTAAACATGCGAGAGGAATGTCCTGTATATGTAATCCCCTTGTCAACTCTTATAAACGGCTTGTCCCGGGCTATGAGGCTCCGGTGGCAATCTCCTGGTCTTCCATTAACCGTAGCCCTCTGATTCGGATTCCGGCAGCGAGGGGTGCGGGAACAAGAATTGAATTCAGAAGTCCGGATCCGGCCGCAAACCCATACCTTGTCATGGCACTGTGCCTGGCTGCAGGCCTGGATGGCATTGAAAATGAACTCGAACCACCGGAACCGATTATTGAGAATATGTACTCCCTTTCAAAAGAAGAAATTGCCCGGAGGAACGTGGAATGTCTTCCGACAACCCTTGGGGAAGCCTGCGATGCCTTTGAAGAAGATACGTTTGTACAGAGTGTGTTAGGAGAGCATATCAGTGCAAAATATCTGAAGGCCAAGAGACAGGAGTGGCATGAATACTGCCGTCAGGTTTCTTCCTGGGAGACAGAAGCCTATCTTTATAAATACTGATAATACGAACGGGAGATCTTGATGTGGGTGAGTAAAAATTGGTAAATGTCGTAGTGGGATTTCCAAAAAAGGAAATTGTTTTAAAAATAAAAAGTGTTCTGATAAAAAATGGATTTGATGTGTATGCCGCCTGTCGCACGGGAGCACGGGTTCTTCAGTCGGTAGAGGAACTGGAGGCAGGTGTGGTCGTCTGTGGAATTCGCCTGGCAGATATGATGTATTACGATCTGAAAAATGATCTTCCGGATAATTTTGAAATGATTGTTGTAGCCAGCAACAGTCAGTGGGAGGAATACGGACAGGATGATGTCTTCTATCTTCCCCTTCCCATGAAAGCATATGATTTGGTAGAAATGGTTGCGGATCTGATCTCGGACCAGGAAAGAAGGATGAAAAAGGACCGGTTAAAGCCACAGAAACGCTCTTTAGATGAGCAGGGTGTTATCAATCAGGCCAAAAGTCTCCTGATTGAACATAACGGCTTTTCTGAGGCGGAGGCCCATCGTTATCTTCAGAAAAGAAGTATGGACAATGGAACCAATATGGTAGAAACTGCATATATGGTACTTGATATGTTTTAGATAGAGGCGGAAAATCATCCGGGAAAAGGAGATGTATATGAAATTTACAAAGATGCATGGGATTGGAAATGACTATGTTTATGTTAATTGTTTCAAAGAAGTGGTAAATAATCCTGCAGAAGTATCAAAATTTGTGAGTGACCGTCATTTTGGCATTGGATCCGATGGTCTGATTCTCATAAGTCCGTCAGAAAAGGCAGACTTTCGGATGAATATTTATAATGCGGATGGCTCCCAGGCAGAAATGTGCGGAAACGGAATCCGCTGTGTGGCAAAGTACGTTTATGACTACGGACTGACGGATAAAACGGAAATCTCTGTGGAGACCCTGGCAGGAATCAAGTATCTGACTCTGACAGTGGAAGAGGGGAAAGTTGCCTTTGTGGAAGTAAATATGGGGACACCGATTCTGGATCCGGCAAAAATTCCGGTGGATGTTGATAAAAATCCTGTCGTGGATGTTCCAATCTGTGTTCGGGGAAAAGAATACCGCATGACATGTGTGTCCATGGGAAATCCCCATGCAGTCATTTTTACAGAGCATGTGAAAGAAATGGATCTGAATACAATCGGGCCGGACTTTGAAAATCATCCCCTTTTTCCGAAGCGGACAAATACAGAATTTGCAGAGATTACTGACAGAAAAAATGTGAACATGAGAGTGTGGGAACGGGGCAGTGCAGAGACGCTCGCCTGCGGAACCGGCTCCTGCGCAACAGCAGTTGCGTGTATTTTAAATGATAAGACAGACAATGAAGTAACGATACATCTTCTCGGAGGGGATCTGAAGATCCGCTGGGACAGGGAGAATAACCAGGTATATATGACCGGCCCGGCCACTGTCGTTTTTGACGGAGAGATTACACTTCCGGAAGGATTATCTTAATTAATACAGGTGAGAAAAGCCAGATAGGAGTAAAAATGTTTAAAGTAAATGAGAATTATTTAAAATTACCGGGAAGCTACCTTTTTTCCACTATTGCAAAAAAAGTGGCAGCTTATAAGGAGGCCAATCCGGATAAGGCAGATGTGATCAGTCTGGGAATCGGTGATGTGACCCAGCCCCTCGCACCAAAGATTATTGAGACACTGCATGGAGCAGTGGATGAGATGGGGAAAGCGGAGACTTTCCGTGGCTACGCTCCTGATCTCGGCTATGAATTTTTAAGAAAAGCGATTGCAGACGGTGACTATAAAAGCCGTGGATGTAATATCAGTGCCGATGAGATTTTTATCAGTGACGGAGCGAAATGTGATTCGGGCAATATTCAGGAAATATTCAGCGTGGATAATAAAATCGCCGTCTGTGACCCGGTTTATCCGGTTTATGTGGACACCAATGTTATGGCAGGAAGAACCGGCACATATAATCCGAAAACAGAGACATGGAGTGATGTGATTTATATGCCATGTACAGCGGAAAATGATTTTGTACCGGCCTTTCCGAAAGAAAATCCGGATATTATCTACCTTTGCTTCCCGAATAACCCTACAGGAACCACGATCACAAAAACACAGCTTCAGGACTGGGTGGATTATGCAAACAGAATCGGGGCGGTGATTATTTATGATGCTGCCTATGAAGCCTATATCAGTGAAGATGATGTGGCACATAGTATTTATGAATGTGAGGGGGCAAGAACCTGCGCGATTGAGCTAAGGAGTTTTTCCAAAAATGCCGGCTTTACAGGTACAAGACTTGGATTTACTGTTGTGCCGAAAGATTTAAAGAGCGCAGAAGTTTCCCTCCATGCTCTCTGGGCAAGAAGACATGGTACAAAATATAACGGGGCACCTTATATTATTCAGAGAGCCGGGGAGGCCTGCTATACAGAAGAGGGAAAGGCACAGTTAAAAGAGCAGGTGGCTTACTACATGAAAAATGCCAAAACGATTAAAGAAGGACTGACAGATGCAGGATACACCGTGTTTGGCGGTGTAAATGCCCCGTATATCTGGCTGAAAACTCCGGATGGAATGGCTTCCTGGGATTTCTTTGATTTCCTCTTAAATAATGCCAATGTTGTCGGAACGCCTGGTTCAGGATTCGGGCCAAGTGGAGAAGGATATTTCCGTCTTACTGCTTTTGGTTCCTATGAAAATACATTAAGAGCGATTGAAAGAATTAAAGCCCTTTAAAAAAAAGAAAATACAAGGCTGTCGCATGAGAGAACAGGACCGGCGCAAAAGCCGGTACCTGTCGGCGGCAGCTTCTTTTTCGTTCCCAAAAGGTTTTATTTTTTATTTAAAATAGTTTCAAAAATATGAAGAATAGTTTAAATCATTGTCATAACAGGTGATTTTTTCAAGTATGTGTGTTATGATTATAAAATGAGTTTTGAGGGGAAAAATTCAGCACTATGTCAGAATTTATCTAAAGATAGAAGGAGGAGACCATGGCTCGCAGAGAAAAGAGATTTTTCCACAGAAAGAAAAAAGAAGACATTGATCTGTACAAGGAGGATATGGAATATTTTCCGGAGGACGAGAGTGATTCTTTGGAAGAGGAATATTTCCTGGATGGAGAGGACGATGGACAGCAGGAAGAAGAATCAGAAAATGAGCCGGATTCTATGCTTACAGAGGATGAAGAGATCATTCTTGCAAAACCGGAGAAAAAGAAATTTTCAAAAAAGAAACTGGTGGGAATTGGCGTCGTTGTTCTTTTGGCAGTAATCGCAGTGATTGTTTTTCTTGTTCGTAATATGGGGGGAGACAGCGAAGGGAAAGCCTATGTGGAATCTGTCCGGGTTATAACCGGCCTTGGCACGGCGAACGGTGCGAATAACCGTTATACAGGGGAAGTGGATGCCCAGAGTTCCTGGAAGATTAACCTGCAGGCAGATATGTCCGTAGAGGAACGGTATGTCAACGTAGGGGACCAGGTGAAGAAAGGAGATAAACTTTTCAAATATAATACGGAAGAGCTCCGTCTTAATAAAGAAAAGAAAGAACTGGAGCAGGAGACCATGCAAAATGAGATCAATCAGCTGACAAAGGATATCAAGTCCTATCAGGAAGATTTGAAAACGGCGAATGCCGGAGAAAAGATTGAACTTCAAACGCAGATTCTCACTGCACAGACGACAATAAAAAAGGATCAGTTTAATATTAATTCGAATAAAAAAGCAATCGAGGCACTGAAAAAGAATATTAAGGATGCCACTGTAACGAGTAAAATGGATGGTCTGGTAAAGAAAATCAACACATCGCTGGAATCATCATCGGGAGGTGATGCGGATGCGGACATGGAGGATGGCGGGGACAGTATGGATTTGTCTTCCGGGGATGGAACCGGGGACAACGCATATATGACCATACTTGCCATAGGCTCTTACAGAGTGAAGGGAACCGTCAGCGAGACGAATGTATGGAGCTTAACAGAGGGCGATCCGGTAATTATCCGGTCGAGAGTGGATGATACGAGAACCTGGAAAGGAACGATCAGCCAGATTAAGACCGATACAACCTCGGATGAAAATGCGGAAAATATGGAGGATACTGCCGATGCCGATATGGATGCAGACGGGACAGCAGCAGGAGAAACTGCGTCAAAATATAATTTTTATGTGAAACTGGACAGTGACGAAGGCCTGATGATGGGACAACATGTCTTCATTGAACAGGATACCGGACAGGATGAGAAAAAAGACGGCATGTGGCTCCCTGCAGCTTATGTGAAAAAAGATGGGAAGAAATATTATGTCTGGACAGCTTCTCATAATAAACTGAAATTGAAAAAAATAGAAGTAGGGGAATATGATGAGGAGCTGGATGAATATGAGATAAAGAGCGGGCTGAAAGGGTCTGATTATATTGCCTGTGATGACAGCAGCCTGGTAGAGGGAATGAAGGTTACAAAAGTAAATCCGGAGGAGGATAAGCCGGAGACGGACGAGGAAGAAAACGACGACGAAACTTATGATGATTTTGTAGAAGAAGATGGAATAGAATCTGATGATGAACAGGAGGATGCCATACCGGAAGAAGATATGGATGAAAATGCCGTTCCGGAAGAAGATGACGGCATAGATTTTGCACAGTAAACTGTTGCATCAGGAAAGGACACAGAAGTATGCTTTTGGAATTAAAACATATCTATAAAAATTATTTGCAGGACAAGATTATCATTCCGGTATTAAAAGATGTCTCACTTTCCATTGATGAAGGAGAATATGTGGCGATTATGGGGCCTTCCGGATCAGGGAAAACAACGCTTATGAATCTGATTGGATGCCTTGACCGTCCTTCGAAGGGAGAGTATCTTCTGGAGGGAAAATCCATAGTCAATTATACAGAAAATCAGCTGTCTGATCTGAGACTTAATACACTCGGTTTCGTCTTCCAGAGTTTTAACCTTCTTGCGAAACAGACGGCCCTTGAAAATGTGGCACTGCCACTCAGTTATGCGGGGGTGCCGGTAAAGAAAAGGAAGGAAATTGCATTTAAGGCATTGCAGAGAGTTGGTCTTGCAGACCGGGTACATTTTAAGCCAGGCCAGTTGTCGGGAGGACAGCAACAGCGGGTTGCCATCGCACGGGCGCTGGTAAATAATCCGAAAATTATCCTGGCAGATGAGCCTACGGGTGCATTAGACAGCCGTTCCGGGGCGCAGGTTATGAGCCTTTTTCAGAAATTAAATGAAGAGGGTGTGACCATTGTCATGATCACCCATGATGCAGATATTGCGTCTCATGCAAAAAAAGTTCTTCATATTCTTGACGGGGAGATTATGGAAGATAAAGAAAAGAAGCAGCTGCAAGAACAGACAGCTCCTTTAACAAATGATTGGGAAGGAGAGGTTTAAATTGAAAATAAAGAAGAA
>JALFIK010000212.1 GCA_022776205.1 Eubacterium sp. | reverse complement strand
GGTCCGGCGGTATGTAATAAACCTTTTTCCCATTCCCGGAAAGACGGGATCGCTTGATCCGGTTATCCTGGGAAATCCAGTACCAGTACTTCCTATAGTAAACAAGACAGGTTCTGCCTTCTATGGCAGATTTCATTTCTTTATGTTCCCCGATATAATCAGAAGAAGCCAGATTTATTTTCCGCAGATTCAGGTCATTGGAATTTCCCTGCCCGTACAGATCCTTCTTCTTATAACCGGAATGGGTGCGAAGGAACGTTTTCTTTCCTGTCAGAAAACCGGTATAAGTGACAACCATTCCATCATGCCTGCCCACACCCACACCTTTTGTCAAATCTACAAAATACCACTTTTTATTCAGTTCTACCAGATTCCAGGAATGATCTTTTTTATAATTACTCACAACAACACAGGGAATTTTTAAAGTGGTCATCGCGAGGGCATAGGCATTCGCCAGCCCATCGCACACTCCGGTATGTTTTGTAAGCACATCATATCCTGTATGGGAATCTTTTGAATTTTTATATACTGTATTTTCTGCAAAATAAATATAAACGGCCATCGCCTGATCCGCCCTGCTCATAGATGGTTCCACCCCGGCCAGAGCCTTTTTCAATCCTGCGTTTATCTTCCGGTACCGTTCTTTAAATTTTTTTCTGCTCACAATTTTTGTTGTATGAAATATCACATGACCATTCTGATTCTCCACCATATAATACTGAGACCAGTTGGCATCAAGAAAATCAATGCCTTCTGCCATGATCGCCGCCCTGTTTAAAAGAGCCGCCTGTTTCATGCAGATATCTCCGGATTTTCCCTGGCTTACTTCCCGGTACTTATCCATATTTTTCGTTTCCACCCCACTCACCATAGCTTCAGAGAGTGCATTCACATATTCCTGCTGTTTTCGGGACAAAGTAGCCGCTTCGGCTTTCCTTTCCTGCGCGCCCCATCCGATCAAAAGACAAAGCAGCAGAAGCAAGATCTTTTTTATTTTTCCGGAATGTCGTCGTCTCATCTGCACCCTCCCCTCACTCTGATTTTTATTCTTCTCTCCAAACAGTACATTTGTTTTCCTTTGTATATCTTATCATTATATATTGAAAATAGCAATTCCCCCTTAACCATGTTATAATGACTACATACTTTTTGAAAAAAGGGAGGTTTTTTCATGTCAAAAACAGCAGAGTTTCACACCTTACTTAGAAATTACCGGGGTATCATGGGAAATATGCGACCAAATAATATATGGATTTCCTTTGATTCCAGCTCGTTTAATTATTATGCCGATGACGATGAGATTCAGTTTCTTCTTGCCGGTCAGGAAGGTGTCATCACCATACCGACCATCGTATCTTACGATAAGCTCGAAGAAGAAGATCTGTTCGAAGATGCCGCAGCGGGATACACGGCTACCCTTCGTTCCGGAGATGTGGTCACTTTTTACTGCTTTAATCCAAAAAATCATGGATAACAGATCCAAAACGTACAAAAGGGATATCTTTCGATATCCCCTTTTTTATAAAATAAGCATTTTAATCACATAGGCGACTACCACACCAATGGCAAAAATCGCTCCACATTTCACTGCTGTATCCTGCTGCTTCTTCATCTGTGCCGGAAGCTCCGGATACTTTCCGCCGTTCTTCTTCTTCAGCTCTTCCTGTCGCTGTGACCAGCGAACACAGGCTGCCACCGGCTTGTCACTCTCAAACATATACTGACATCTCGGACATCTCTCCGCAAGATCACTGACTTCCTCTCCACATTTCGGACACTTCATAAAACCCATAAGTATTCCTCCCGCGCTGTCTCTTCTCTCTGATTTTCATTAAAGAACATTTTTCTATCTGGATTGTAACATACCTGAAAAATAAAGTCTATGGGATTTTCCTTCGGAACCTGACACATTCCCAATATTTTAATTGTTAATATTTACTCATTCATGTTATGATATCATGAGAAAAAATCTTTACTTTATGTCACAACCCCGGCAACTACAGCTGCTCCTGCAACCGAGGCTACTGCGGCCGCAACTACGGCAACCGCTCCGGTAACAGCCCCACAGGCCACGAACAATTACTTTATCATAAATGGCAGCGATAGTCGTTATGTGACAGAGAGTGACCTTTCCGGTCTTGGAAGCTGGGAACTCCGATGTGCCAGAAATGAAATTTTTTCCCGTCACGACAGACGCTTTGACAATGACGAATTGCAAAATTATTTTAATTCTCAGGCCTGGTACAGCGGAACGATTTCTCCGTCCGATTTTAACGAATCGATTCTTAATAAATACGAACGGGCAACAACCAAAGACTCTTCCCAAAAAACAGCCGGGAAATTAATTGTCATTGATGCCGGTCATCAGGCGAAGGGAAACTATGAGGAAGAACCCATCGGCCCGGGAGCTTCTGAAACCAAACCCAAAGTCTCCTCGGGAACTTCCGGCGTGGCAACAGGAAAAGAAGAATAGGAACTAAACCTGGAAGTTTCCCTTAAACTAAGAAGGGAACTGGAACTCCGGGGATACCGGGTCATCATGACCCGGGAACAAAACGATGTGGATCTCTCCAATTCCGAGCGGGCATCCATCGCGAACAATAATAACGCGGATGCTTTTTTGCGCATTCATGCCAACGGTTCCGACGACAGCGAAACCACCGGCATGATGACAATCTGCCAGACTCCGGATAACCCTTACAACGCATCCCTTTATGAACAAAGCAAACGTTTATCAGAAACACTTCTTGATTCCATGGTTAAGATTACCGGAGCAAACCGGGAAAAAGACTCCATGAGTGGCATCAACTGGGCAGCCGTCCCAACCACCATTATTGAAATGGGCTATATGTCAAACCCAAAGGAAGATGAGAAGCTGAGCGAGGATTCCTATCAAAACGAAATTGTGCAGGGAATCGAAGATGGTCTGGATCAGTATTTTGAACAATGATACAATTTCCCATCAAGTTACATAAAAAAGGGCTTAACAGCAGATTGATACCTGCGGTTAAACCCTTATATTTTTTCACACTTTATTTAATTTTCATTCCTTTGAAAATCTTCTTATATGCCTTCTTCACTTTCTTTGGAACTTTCATGGAAGCTTTCTTGGAAATTCCGTTAAAGGATTTCTTGGAAGCCTTTCCTTTCTTTAAAAGCGTGGTTTTTACAGAAATGCTCTTTAAATTCTTACATTTATAAATTGCATTTTTGCTGATACTCTTTACATTTTTACCAATTGTAAGAGAAGTTACTTTCTTTGTGGAAACTGCTTTTGCTTTTACAGCTGTTACTTTGTAAGTAAGAGAACTGTTGTATTTTACAGTATCCGGAACAACGATTTTCTTCGCTGCTTTTGCTTTTACAAGAGAAACACCATCTTTTGTAATCTGGTATTTATTTCCCTTATAAGAGAAAGTAGTTCCTGGTTTTGGCATTGCAAGTTTTGCAATCTTTTCGCTCTTTTTCTCTCCACATGTTTTACATGTGTAAACGACAGATCCCTCTGTTGTATAAGTAGCTTTGCTCGTAACCGTTCCGTTATCCCATTTATGTCCCGTTGCAGGAATTTTTACAGTTTCTTTTGCATCGCAGTTCTTACAGCAGACTTCTTTTTCTCCGGCTTCTGTACAGGTAGCTGCTTTTTTCACAGTTTCTTTTCCTGTGAAGTCATGTCCCATTGCAGGGATTTTTACAGTTTCTTTTGCATCGCAGTTCTTACAGCAGACTTCTTTTTCTCCATCTTCTGTGCAGGTGGCTGCTTTTTTTACTGTTTCTTTTCCAGTGAAGTCATGTCCTGTTGCAGGAACTTTTTCAATCTTGAATTCTCCACAAACATCGCACATGATGGTTTTTTCGCCCTCTTTTTCACAGGATGGAGTAATGGTTACAACACCTTCATCCCATGTGTGGTCAGTCTTAGAAAGTACTTTTCCTTCTTCAAGGATTTTGCCGCAAGATGCACATACAACGTCTCCGGTATATCCTTCCTTATAACAGCTTGCTTTTTCTGCATATACACGTTCTTCTGAAGGAATATGATCTACCATTGGAATATCTCTAATTTCTGTTTTTTTACATTCAGAACAGGTAAATTTCTGCTTTCCTACTTTGGTACAACTTGCTTCTCTAATGACAGTACCTTCATC
>JALFIK010000207.1 GCA_022776205.1 Eubacterium sp. | reverse complement strand
GATCTGAAGCAGCGATTTTACAATGGATGTCCTCAAAAGTGCCTCTTTTACATTGTCAAGCTGGCTGTAACCCGCCCCAAAATCGATATTTTCCTCATTTCCTTCCAGCGTGATCTGGTTGACAGAAATCCCGTTGAAAATGGATGCTTTATACTGGTCTGTATTATTATTTTCCGTATCAGAAAGTCGGTAGATTACCTCATTGGACGCACTTAAAGGATCCTCTCTGTTTTCGAGAGTATAGGGAACTTTCTGAAAACCATCTTCCTTTGCATTCAGAAAATACAGCATAATCGTTCCATCCTTGGACATTTTTTCCGAAACTTTTGCGAATTCCTTCTTCCCGGGATGACCACCACATCCATTCAGCGTCATTACCGCAAAAATGATACAAAGGATTATGGAACATACTTTCTTTCTCATATAAAACATCCCCCTAACCAATATAATTCAGAGGAATGCGGATGATAAAAGTAGCACCCTCTCCTTCTTTACTGTGTACGCGGATGGAGCCCTTATGGAGAAGGACAACATTTCTTGTGATTGCAAGTCCTAGACCGGTTCCTCCCGTCTCCCTGGAACGCGCCTTATCCACCCGATAAAATCTTTCAAAAATCTGTTCCTGACAATCTTCCGGAATACCACATCCGGTATCTTTCACGCGAATATAGAAAAATTTATGATCCGCATTCAGCGAAACATCCACACGTCCGTCATCTTTATTATATTTCACTGCGTTTTCAATCAGATTATTGCAGGCAAGGGATAATTTCACCTCATCTACTTCCGCTACGACCTGTCGCATCGTTTCGAGGCGGATCGTGATTCCTCTCTTCTCTGCAATCGGTGAAATACGTTTCAGGAGAACTTCGAGAAGTTCGTTAATATTTACCTGCGTAATATTCAGACTCGCCTCCGTCTTATCCATCTTAACAAGGGTCAGCAGATCGGTGATAATCTGATTTTCCCGGTCAATCTCATGGACAATATCATTCATAAAGTCCTCATAAATTTCTACCGGAACATCCTTCTGTGTCAGAAGCGAATCTGCAAGAATCTTCATGGATGTAATCGGTGTCTTTAATTCATGGGACACATTAGATACAAATTCCTGCCTCGTACTTTCCAGCTCCTGATACCGGTTGATGATCTTATTAAAAGAGGCTGCCATGCGGTCAAATTCCCGAAAACCCTCTCTGGTAAGCCCTTCTTCCTGGTGCCCAGCTGCAATAATATCCAGCTCATTTTGCATATTTCGAAAACTATTGCGGATAAGCAACGAAAGAAGAACACTGAAAATCAGAGTGAGGACAAAGAAAATACCCACAATATTATCTCTCTGATCATGGAGATAGGTTCTCATCTCATTGCATCCTTTCAGGGAAGACATGACGATGATCAACCCCTTGATTTCTTCTTTCTCCTTCGTCTTATCTTCAATCGGCGTGATGAGCCGGAGATAATCCTCTCCCACCTGTTTCGATGGAGGCTTCTCACCTCTCATGGCATGAATTGTCTCACTTGTCACAAGATATTGGCCACAGTTACGATTATACGTATCGGCAATAATCTTAAAACGGCTGTTAATGAGGAGGATTCTCCCTCCGAGATTATTCGCAAGCTGTTCCACTTCGAAAACCTTCGCTCCCCCCTCATCAGACAGAGTAATCATACTGTACTTACGTAAACCGTTAATACAGATCTGGTCTGCCAGAATCGTACTCTGTTTTTGCGCATGATTTATTCTCTGTTCAAGAGCTTTTTTCTCATAGTATTTAATCTGATGGGAGATGCCCGCCGTAAGGGAGATATTAATCAGGAGAAAAACAATGACGCCAATCAACTGATACAGGGACACATAGCGGAACATCTTCTTCATGTTAATCCTGGAAATAATATCCTACCCCCCATTTCGTATGAATGTAAAGTGGCTCTCCCGGATTCTTCTCAATCTTCTCCCGAAGCCTTCGGATATGTACGTCCACGGTACGCACATCGCCCGGATAATCATATCCCCATACAATATTTAGCAGATTTTCTCTGCTGTACACTTTATTTGGATGAAAGGAAAGAAGTTCCAGCAAATCATACTCTTTGGCGGTAAGTTTCACTTCTTTTCCTTCCACAAATACTCTTCTGCTGTCGCAGTCTATCTTAAGTCCGTTCTTTTCAAAAATCTTCTTCTGTTCTTCTTGTGCAGACTTCCGGGAACTTCTGCGCATAATGGCTTTAATTCTGGCTTTTACTTCCAGAATATTAAATGGTTTTGTAATATAGTCATCCGCACCGTATTCCAGTCCGAGAATTTTATCCATGTCATCCCCCTTTGCCGTCAGCATAATGATCGGCATATTGGAAAATTCACGAATCCTCTGACATACTTCAAAACCATCCATCTTCGGGAGCATCACATCGAGCAGTACAATGTCATATTCTGTTTTCTTTGCCAGCTCAAGAGCTTCCTCTCCGTCATAAGCACAGTCAACTTCCATATCATCCTGCGCAAGAGAAAATTTTATTCCTTTCACAATCAGACGTTCATCATCAACAACCAGCACTTTTTTTCCCATAACACACCTCAGTCAACTGTAATGAAATCTTTAATTCTGTTAAAAATACCCTGGCCAATCCCCTCGGTATCTTTAATATCTTCTATGGCAGTAAAGGAACCTTTTTCTTCCCGGCAGGCAATCACTGCATCTGCCCTGGACGCTCCGATTCCGGGCAGGGTCATCAGTTGCTCCTTCGATGCCGTATTAATATTTATCCTGCCATTTTTGTCAGAATCAGAGGATTCTTCATCTGACCGGCTTTCCTTTCTGGAAGGAATCTTCATCTGCGTTCCATCCTGTAAGATTTCTGCAAGATTCCAGGCTGTCTGATCCGCCTTTTTCGTAAATCCGCCGGCAGCCTCCACAGCCTCCTGTGCTCTCGCACCATCAGGAAGGCGGTAAAGTCCCGGATGTTTTACGCATCCGCAAACGTGTACATAAATCCCGCTCTCTTCCTGCCTTTTCGTATCCTCCATGGTTTCTTCCCGGATTTCTGTAGATATTTCTGATTCTTCCTCCCGCAATGGAGAAGAAAAACTGCATCCACAAAGTAACACGACGAAAATCAGAGAAAAAACTGTCAGCCATTTATTCTGTCTTTTTTGCTTCAAATTAAGAAAACTCCTTTCCTTGTTTTGAAACAGAGACCAAAGCAGCTGATACCGCAAAGCATCCTCTTTCTTTATTGTCCATAGTCTTATTAATAATACCCAATATTCACAAAAAACTCAAGTGGTTCCGATTATTTTCTTT
>JALFIK010000171.1 GCA_022776205.1 Eubacterium sp. | reverse complement strand
TATCCACATAGAAAGTATGTTTCGGCAGTTCAAAATGAATATCTTTTAAGAGCTGTGTACGGTATATTACTGAATGCATCAGAATATTCTGACTTGCATGGAAACGTCCGATCTCGTCCCATCCGAAATATTTTCCCTCCGGCAGAATGGAGTGATATTGAATCACTTTCTTATGAATCGCACCAACTTTCTCATATACGTAATTCGAAATCAGCATATCCAGTGGTTTCTCTTCTTTTACCGCCTCTTTTAAAAAGTCTAAAATTTTCCGATAGGCCTCTTCTTCCACCCAGTCATCGCTATCCACCACCTTAAAAAAGAAGCCGGAGGCATGGGAAAGCCCGGCATTAACTGCTTCCCCATGTCCTCCGTTTTTCTGGTGAATCGCCCTGACAATTCCAGGATATTTCTTCTGGTATTCATCTGCAATCTCCGGTGTGAAATCTGTGGAGCCGTCATCCACAATGAGAATTTCTACATCTTCCCCGCCCGGAAGCAGACTTTCAATACAATTTCTCATATAATCCATTGAATTATAACTGGGGATTGTAATCGTCAGGATTTTCATGAAATACCTCCTTTGGCACTCTCTCTATTTTTCAAAACCTCTGTAGATGATATCATCTCTGCCCGGTCCGTTGGAAATCATCGTGATCGGGTATCCGATTTCTTTTTCAATAAATTCAATATAATTACGACAATTTTCCGGCAGATCCTCATACTTCCTGATACCACGAATGTCACATTTCCATCCCGGAAGCACAGTAAGAACCGGTTTTGCCTTCTCTAACTGAGTGGTTACAGGAAATTCTGTTGTGACTTTTCCGTCAATCTCATATCCCGTACATACCGGAATCTCATCCAGATATCCGAGAACATCAACGACAGTGAAAGCCACATCCGTTGTCCCCTGCAGGCGACAGCCATATTTGGATGCAACGCAGTCAAACCATCCCATTCTCCTCGGACGTCCTGTTGTGGCGCCAAACTCTCCTCCGTCTCCTCCGCGAACCCGAAGCTCCTCCGCCTCATCACCAAAAATCTCACTGACAAAAGCTCCGGCACCAACAGCACTGCTGTATGCCTTACATACAGTAACAACTTTTTTAATCTCATATGGAGGAATTCCTGCCCCGATCGCGCCATAGGCGGCGAGCGTGGAAGAAGAAGTAACCATTGGATAAATTCCATGATCCGGATCCTTAAGGGTTCCAAGCTGTCCTTCCAGCAGGATGTTCTTTCCTTCCTTCATTGCCTGATCAAGATAAAGGGAAACATTACATACATATGGTGCAACCATTCCCTTATATTCCATCAGTGTATTGTATAATTCATCTGCATCGATAAGCGGTTTATGATATAAATGCTCTAACAAAACATTCTTCTGAACGAGGACTCTCTCGATCTTCTCCCGAAGTTCTGCCTCATCTTCAAATAATTCACTCACCTGAAAACCAATCTTTGCATATTTGTCAGAATAGAAAGGGGCAATACCGGACTTGGTGGAACCGAAGGATTTTCCTCCCAGTCTTTCTTCTTCATACTGATCAAACAGAATGTGATAAGGCATTACAATCTGCGCTCTGTCTGAAATGAGAATCTTTGGCTTCGGAACACCTTTTGAAATCACTTCATTCAGCTCATCAAAGAATACCGGAATATTAAGAGCTACTCCGTTACCGACAATACTTGTTGTATGATCATAAAAAATACCGGACGGCAGCGTGTGGAGTGCGAATTTTCCATAATTATTTATAATTGTATGGCCTGCATTGGCACCTCCCTGGAAACGGATGATAATATCTGAATCCTGTGCGAGCATATCGGTAATCTTTCCTTTACCCTCGTCTCCCCAGTTTGCACCTACAATTGCTTTTACCATGAGCTTATTCCTCCCAGCTAATAATTCACTTACTTTTTTCACTTTGAAACATGGTTCTGCCAGTTTCAAAACAGTCTAATTATAACTTACTTTCGTATATAAGTAAAGAATAATTACAACAAATTACATTTTCTGGCCAGTCTGACAAGAGTATTTCCCTTCGGAAATCCAGCAAGTTCTTTTTCTTTGATTCCTTTCAGTTTAAGTTCCAGTACAAAATAAACCGCCACTGCAAAAGCCACGGAAACCATCAGGCATACTAGTACAAGAACCCGGTACGGAATGAATCCACCCAGAATACCCGTACAGATAAAAATGAGTCCCTGATAAAAGACATAACACAATACTCCCATCACCGCAGCACATAGGAATGGGATAAGGAATGTTCTCTTCATTTCCTGCCGGTATCCGAGATATTTTCTCACACTAAGATTATTGAGCAGACACATCAAAAAAGCATAAAACATCGTTGCAAACACCAATGCATATAAATCCAGATTTGTAAACAGCAAAAGCGGAGTAAGCACGATCACATGCAAAACAAGAGAGATTGCCGCATTCCTAAGAGGAATATTTACCTTCCCAATTCCCTGTAAAACGCCGTTACTTACAGTGGACATTGCATAAAAAACCACACTGAGACAGCCGATCCTCAAAATACTGACCGCAAGATCAATGGTTGCTTTCTGTGGAAAAAGTACTTCCATGATCGGATAAGCCAACACCCCCATTCCAACCGCTGCCGGAATACTGATTGCCATGGTAAAGTGAATCGCTTCCCTCACATGAGCATTACATTTTTTATAATTTTTTAATGTATAACTGGATGATACCGCAGGAATCATTGCCGTGGACATGGAATTGGCCAGAGCAATCGGGACATTGATAAGAACCCAGTATTTTCCGGAAAAAACTCCATATAAAGAAGCAGCAAGCTCTGAATCCATCTTCTTAAAAGACATAACATCCATGAACAAAGTCTGATCAACAACCGTACTGATATTATATACAAAAGTACTTAAAATTACCGGTGTAATCATAAAAAAGATTACTTTAAATATATCCTTATAAGAACTGTCCGCACCGGAATCATCCCTGGTAAGCTCCCTTGCAAAAAACTTTTTATTGCATGCGTAGATAAACAGCATGAACAAAAGTCCTGTTATAACACCGGCTCCAATACCCGCAGCACTTCCCATTGCTCCAAAGACCGGTATTTTCGCCTGTTTTCCACCTGCAAACAGATGAATAAAGAGTATGGCTGCCCCAATACTGATTACTGCGTTAGCAACCTGTTCCACGATCTGGGAAAGAGAGGTAGGCATCATGGTGCCATGGGCCTGAAAATAACCACGCAACACGCCGAGAAATCCTGAAAAAAACACAGTCGGTGCCAGAATTCTTAAAACCGGAACAGCGTTCGGCTGATTAGACGGAACAAGAATCGAGGCGCCAAAAAATGTGATGAGGCTGGCTATCCCACCGACAACGAGTACATACATCAGGGCGCACTTAAATACCTTATGTGCATTCCGATACTGATGAAGTGCCAGTTTCGCTGACACAACTTTCGACACAGCCATCGGAATACTGTATGACGAAATTAACAAAATCATGGTATATATATTGACCGCAATACTATAATAACCATTTCCCTCATCACCGATAATACTGGTTACCGGACTTCGATATAAAACACCTATAATTCTTGTGATGATTCCTGCTACCATAAGAATAGAAGCCTGGGTCAGCACATTTTCTTCTTTTGTTCCCTGCCTGCTCAAAAAACAACCACCTTTCCAACACACCATAATTTAAGGGCTACCGGCTTACCGATAACCCTTATTATACGGACTGACTTTTTCCCTGTCAATCCGGAACTATACATTAATCTCTGCTTTCATTCCGAGAATATCCCTGTTGGCCTCAAGAACAGGTGTTACATAATCGCGAATAAATTCTTCGGTCTGCTGCGGTGCTCTCCCCACAAAGTTCTCCGGTTTCATAATTGCCTGAAGCTGTTCCATTGTCATGCCAAAAGCCGGATCATTCGCAATTCGGGTAAGAAGATCATTTTCTTTTCCCTCTTCCTTTACCACACGGCCGGCCGCCATGGAATGCTGACGGATTTTTTCATGAAGCTCCTGTCGGTCTCCGCCTGCCTTTACCGCATCCATCATAATATTCTCTGTTGCCATGAACGGAAGTTCGTTCATCATATGTGCCTCAATAACCTTCGGATACACAACAAGTCCGTCTACCACATTTAAATACAGATCAAGAATTCCGTCAATTGCAAGGAATCCTTCCGGAACGGAAAGACGCTTATTGGCAGAATCATCCAGTGTTCTCTCAAACCACTGGGTAGAAGCAACAAGAGCAGGATTCATGGCATCAGAAATCACATAATCCGCCAGAGACGCAATTCTCTCACTTCTCATTGGATTTCTCTTATAAGCCATGGCAGATGATCCAATCTGATTCTTTTCAAATGGTTCTTCCACTTCCTTTAAATGCTGTAAAAGGCGAATATCATTGGAGAATTTATGGGCAGACTGGGCAATTCCGGAAAGTACATTTAGTACCCGGCTGTCAATCTTTCTAGAATATGTCTGTCCGGAAACCGGATAGCAAGAATCAAATCCCATTTTTTCCGCAATTTTCTGATCAATCTTACGAATCGTCTCATGATCCCCGTTGAAAAGTTCTAAAAAGCTTGCCTGGGTTCCGGTGGTTCCCTTAGAGCCCAAAAGCTTCATTGTACTTAACACATAATCCAGATCTTCAAGATCAAGCATAAGATCATGAATCCAGAGAGTCGCTCTCTTGCCGACTGTCGTCGGCTGAGCCGGCTGGAAATGGGTAAACGCCAGTGTCGGCTGATCTTTATATTTCACGGCAAAAGAGGAAAGTTCTGCGATCACATTGATCATTTTCTTCCGCACAAGCTTTAATGCTTCCGTCATGATAATGATATCTGTATTATCTCCCACATAGCAGGATGTTGCACCCAGATGGATGATTCCCTTTGCATTCGGGCACTGTACACCATATGCATATACATGTGACATTACATCATGGCGGACTTCCTTTTCTCTTTCCTTTGCCACATCAAAATTAATATCTTCTGCATGTTCTTTTAATTCATCAATCTGTTCTTTTGTTATACTGGAAAGTCCCAGTTCATATTCTGTCTCCGCAAGTGCGATCCAAAGTTTTCTCCATGTTTTAAATTTTTTATCCGGAGAAAAAATATACTGCATCTCCTTACTTGCGTATCTCTCAGAAAGAGGGCTCTGGTATTTATCGTTCATTGTCTATCTTACCTCCTGTGGTATCAATCCTCTGGTATCCTGCTCTCATCATCCCTGTTCGCCACGAATATCACGAGTTGGCGGATCAACCGGATAATTGCCGCTAAAGCATGCATCACAATACGGCAGTCCGTCGTTCAGCTCTCCGAGGCGCTCCATCTTCAAATATGCCAGAGAGTCCGCCTCAATAATATCCCGGATTTCCTCTACGGTTTTACCAGATGCCAGAAGCTGGTCTTCCGAAGGGATATCTGTTCCAAAATAGCATGGATGCAGGAATGGCGGGGAGCTGATTCTCACATGCACCTCTGTTGCCCCCGCGTCTTTCAGCATACGGACAATACGATGGCAGGTAGTTCCACGAACAATGGAATCATCAATCATCACGATTCTCTTTCCCTTTACCGCATCTTTTAATACATTAAGCTTCACCTGAACACTACTCTCTCTCATGCTCTGTTTCGGCTTGATGAAAGTTCTTCCCACATAGGAATTTTTTATAAATGCGGTTCCATAAGGAATACCGGACTCCATGGCATAGCCCTGTGCTGCCGGGTTTCCTGATTCCGGTACTCCGACAACCATATCCGCTTCAACCGGTGAGTCCATGGCAAGAAATCTGCCTGCACGTATTCTGCTGGCATAGACCCCCACTCCATCAATTACTGCATCGGGTCTTGCAAAATAAATATATTCAAAAATACATCTTGCCTGTCTGGAAGGATCTTTCAGGCACATTTCCTTATTGGAAAATATTCCGTCTTTTGAAATTGTCACAACTTCTCCCGGTTCCACATCCCGGACAAATTCTGCTCCGACTGTATCAAGAGCACAAGTCTCTGATGTAATAAAATAAGTATGATCTCTCTTTCCGATACAAAGAGGACGGAAACCAAAAGGATCCCTTGCTCCGATCAGCTTTCTCGGACTCATTACAATAAGAGAATAAGCTCCCTTCAGTTTCTTCATTGCTGCAAGAACTGCTTCTTCTGCCGTGGAGGAGGAGATTCTCTCTTTTGCAATGTGATAGGCAATCACTTCCGAATCTATCGTTGTCTGGAAAATTGCTCCTGTTTTTTCAAGTTCCTCACGAAGCTCGAGAGCATTCACCAGATTTCCATTATGTGCCAGTGCCAGTGTCCCTTTATAATAATTTAATACCAGTGGCTGTGCATTCTCTCTGGTACTGGAGCCTGCTGTGGAATATCTTACATGTCCCACACTGATATTCCCTTTTAATTTTTCAAGATTCTCGCTGCTGAAAACCTCATTTACGAGTCCCATTCCTTTGTGTACTTTAATGTTCTTTTTCGGACCGTTGGTATCGGAGACTGCAATACCACAGCTTTCCTGCCCTCTGTGCTGCAGAGCAAATAATCCGTAATAAACTGTCGATGCAATATCATTTCCGTCGAGATCATATGCCCCGAATACCCCACATTCCTCGTGAATTCCGGAATGTATGGTATCTTCGGAAAACTGTTCTTCCAAATCAAACGCCATCTTTTCCCTCCATATTTTAACATACTGAATTTGTATTTTTACGCTTTCTTAGTCGATTGTATACTAGCATAAAACATCCAACGGTACAAGAGATTTCAAATAATTCAGAACCATTCACAAATTTTTCTTGTATTTCTAATTTATTTTTCTGAATTTTGATGAAACAAACCGGAGGTAAGAGGGATAATTCCACGTTTAATTTTCACCCGGAGAATCCGGCCGACCGCTTCATCAATTTTTCTTTCTGAAATTGTACCATCCTTCACTGCATCAAGTACACCATGATATGCCATTTCAAAATTATCCGGCATCAAGATCATATCATTTCCCGCACAAATTGCCATGACTGCAGCCTGATCGGGATCATAAAATTTTGTAATGACCTTCATATTCATCGCATCTGTTATAATAATATTGTCATACTGCAGTTCTTCTCTTAAAATATCGTTCACGATTAATTTTGACAGAGAAGACGGTGTATTTGTTCCCGTCACCTGACTGACGGATACATGGGAGACCATTACAAAATCTGCTCCCGCAGAAATTCCCTTCTCAAATGGAAGAAATTCCACATCCCTGAGACGATCAATCGTCGTGTCCAGATCGACGAAGCCACAGTGCGTATCTTCTGCCGCATCCCCCTGTCCCGGAAAGTGTTTTAAGGTAGCACTTACGCCCTGCGTCTGAAGACCTTTTACCTCTTTAGCAACCATCTGTGACACAATATCCGCATCCGATCCAAAACTTCTGCTTCCAATTTCCGTATTTCCTTCATTGGTCGAAATATCTGCTACAGGAGCAAAATTAAGATTAAAACCAAGCGCATGAATCTCCTTCCCTATGGTTTCCCCTACTTTTTCTGCCTTTGTTGCATCTTTTGTTGCACCGATTTCTTTCATGGAAGGCTGTTTCGTCGTCCCCATGCCCTTCGTATTGGCAATTCTTGCAACACTTCCTCCTTCTTCATCCACAGACATAAACATAGGAATCCTTGCAACATCCTGCATCTCCTTTATCATTGTTTTAATCTGATCCTGATTTTTCAAATTATAGGAAAAGAAAATAACACCACCCGGTTTGTACTCCTGGAGAGTCTCTTTCATCTTATCCGTCACTTTTTTCTCACTGTCAAAATCCAGAGAATCTGTAGATACAATAAACATTTGTCCGATTTTCTCTTTTAATGTCATTTTGGACAGAGCATCGGAAATCATTCCCTCCATCGTAATATCATCCACATCTTCCGGATTCATATCCGAAAGTTTCGTTGTTTCTTCTCCTTTTGTGTTCTCTTTCTCAAAACCACCTTTACAGCTACAGAGGATTCCTGTCAGAATCACAGTACACAAAAGCAGGATTATCATTTTTAATTTTCGCATAGGAACCTCCTCCCATGAAAATATCTTATGATTTTATGAAAATTCCGGTGCTTTTCCAGGTTCAAATGTCCTTTTCTGAATAACCGGTACCGGTACATTGGCCTCAACTGCCTCTTTACAGAATTGCTTTTGTGCTTCCAAAGCATCTTTTCCACGCCGGTCCACTTTCTGGTAACTTCCGTCAGGCTGGAGACAATGGGCTTTCATAGTATCATCTAACTGAACTTTTAAAATATGTTTTGCTTTTTCCTTTAGTGCTTCCTCTTCCACCGGGAAAACAATTTCTACACGCCGGTCAAGATTTCTAGGCATCCAGTCTGCGCTCCCAAGATAAATCTCCTCGTGTCCATCATTATAAAAATAAAAGATTCTGGCATGCTCGAGGAAGGTTCCCACAATGGAACGCACACGAATATTTTCGCTTACCCCCGGTTTGCCCGCCACGAGGCAGCAGATTCCCCGGACAATAAGATCAATCTGTACCCCTGCACAGGAGGCTTCATATAAAGCCAGAATTATTTTTTTATCACAAAGAGAATTACATTTTGCCACAATTTTTGCCGGTTTCCCCTCCCTGGCATTTTTCGTTTCTCTCTTTATCATTTCAAGAAAACGATCTTTCATCCAGATTGGAGCCACAAGAAGCCGGTTCCAGCTTGCCGGTTCGGAATATCCGCTTAACATATTAAAGACAGCTGTCGCATCCTCACCAATCACATTCCGACAGGTAAACATCCCGATATCTGTATAAAGTTTCGCTGTTGAATCATTATAATTTCCCGTTCCAAGATGTACATAGCGACGAATACCATCACTCTCTTTTCTGACCACAAGAGCAATTTTACAGTGAGTTTTCAGTCCGACAAGTCCGTATATAACATGACAGCCTGCTTTTTCCAGTTTTTTTGCCCAGTTAATATTATTTTCCTCATCAAATCGAGCTTTCAGCTCCACGAGCACCGTAACCTGTTTTCCGTTTTCTGCTGCCCGGGCAAGGGCTGCAATAATCGGAGAATGACCGCTCACGCGATAAAGCGTCTGCTTAATTGCCAGCACGTCTTTGTCCTCCGCTGCCTGACGGATAAAAGCAACCACAGGATCAAAGCTTTCGTAAGGATGATGAAGCAAAACATCCCCTTCCCGAATCTGGGCAAAAATATCCCCGTCGGCACGCAGTTTCTGATTCACCTGAGGCTTGTAAACCGGCTCTTTCAGATGTTCAAAACCTTCCAGGTCGTAACATTTCATCAGAAATGTGAGATCCAGAGGTCCGTTAAAAGCATACATATCTGCCGAACGCACCTTAAACTGTTTCTTTAAATACTTCACAAGCCTTTTGTCCATCCGGTCATCATATTCGAATTTAATCACCTCACCCCACTGGCGTTTTTTCAGAGATTTTTCAATTTCTTTTAATAAATCTTCCGCATCATCCTCATCAATGGAAAGATCGGCATTACGCATAATACGATATGGTGCCGCACAGATAATCTCATGATTCAGAAAAAGAACGTCAAGAAAATGCTCGATGATCGTCTCAAGAAGAATAATCCTTGTTTTCTTTTTCCCGTCCTCTTTCCGGGGAAGAACCACAATTCTCGGAAGAACGGACGGTACCTGCACCGTCGCAATATCAAATTCTTTATGGTCTTTTTTATCCTTACTTTTTATGAGTGCAGCAATATTTAATGTCTTATTCTGAATGAGTGGAAACGGTCGGGAAGAATCGATTGCCATTGGTGTGAGTACCGGGTAAATATTCTGGTGAAAATACTCTTCCAGAAAATCTACGTCCTCTTCCGAAAGATCAGAAAATGATACAATGGAAAGGCCTTCTTCTGCAAGTTTCGGAAGAAGCGAACGGTTATAGGTCGAATATTGTTTTTCTGAAAAATGATGCGTTTTCTCATTCAGGGCATCCAACTGTTCCTGAGGCGTCATTCCGGCAATATCCTTTTTTTCGTATCCTGCATTTACCATATCTTTCAGAGAAGCAATACGAACCATAAAAAATTCATCAAGATTTGAGGCCGTAATGCTCAAAAATTTCATTCTCTCAAACAACGGATTTTTCCGGTCTCTTGCCTCTCCCAGAATCCTGTAATTAAATTCAAGCCAGCTCAATTCCCTGTTTGTAAAATTCTCCGGACGGTCCAGTACATTTTTTACCATATTCATTCATCTCCTTATAACACTTTTTTCTGTTTGAGTATCGGTGTGATCCCCGTGAATTCCGCAAACATCTCCGCTTTTTTGCGGAACCGGTTGTTTTCCAAGGTAATGTCCTGATTCGTTTCCAGGGTAATAATCAGATTTTTTCCCTTCCTTGTCATGGAACTCTTCTCAAATTTCTGTTTATGACCTCGGTCGAGAGCATTTGCCAGACGAAGAATTGCCGTCAGCTTGGCAATTTTTAAATATTCCATTCTCCAGAATGCAGTATCAAGCTCATCCGTATCCGGAAGCTCCTGAGTATTGTATAACACAACATTGGCCACTTCCTCTCTCTCTGTGTGTGAAAGTCCCATAATCTCCGTTGACATGATCAGCTGATAAGCATTTTTCCCCGGGTCATTTAAATTCACATATTTTCCGATATCATGAAGGATTGATGCAATTTCAAGTACCAGCCGGTCTCTTTTCCCAAGTCCGTGAAACGTCTTTGTCTTATCAAAGATTTCCAATGCCAATTTTGTAATATATTGTGCATGAACTTTATTATAACGGTATCGTTTTCCAATATATTTTGCAGAAGCCACAATATCCTGATAAAAATCATGACTCATCGGAATTTTCTTTTCTTCTTCCGCATAATCAACCACACTGCCGTCACACAAATTCGTTGCGCAGATGTATATCGTATCTGCCTTAGAACGTTCAAGGAAGGTTTTATAAATAAGAAGAGAGGGCAGCGTCATCCTTGCATCTTCGATGGAGAGTCCGTATTTTATAGCAAGATCCTTATAGGACGACTTTCTTATTTTTCGGAAAATATACTGAACCTGTTCATAATTCATCGTATCCGTCAGATGAAGTTCCGGTACAAGACGATTGATGTTTTTTATCTCATCCCCAATCGCAATCACATTTTTTATCTCTTTCTCTTTGAGATAGACACTCTTAAACATATCAAATTCATATTGAATGTACTCTTCCATCACAGATATATAATCAAGAACATTATTTTCTACCGACTCAAGTAACTCTCTTACTTTCACCGTTCCGATATCAAGATTCTGCGTCACATAAAGGGCCTGTTTGTCAAAGAGAGAAACCTGAACGCTTCCCGCTCCGATATCAAGAATTGCCGTGTTTTTCTCGATGATTCCGTTAAAATCCAGATCCAGAATCTGAATACCTTTATACATCAAAAAGCGTAACTCCGAATTGCTTAGCATTATGACATCAATTCCCGTACGGATCTTAATCTGATTTAAGACGGAAACCTGGTTTTTGGCATTCCGAATGGCACTCGTAGCATAACATTTATATACATCCACTCCGTATTCTTTCAGTTTCAGCTGAAACTCTGACAAAACTTCACATATTTTTTCTATATGTGTGAATGTAATTTTTCTCGTAATATATGCTTCTTTTCCCAATTCATATTCATAACGGATTTCGTCAAGCGTTCGTATTTTTTTATCTGTGATTTCATATACTTTCATCAGCATATTTTTCGACCCAATCACAATTGCCGCATAAGAGCTTACTTTCATTCTCTCCTCCTGTTACTTTTTCCCATCTTTCTTCAGATAAAAGAAGGAATTCACTGTATTTTTGGTATCAATAAGGTTGTTATACTGAAGAATCTGATATTCTTTTACCATATCACTGTATGGAGAGTCCTGAACAGATTCATAGTAATTTCCATCTTTGTCAAAGCATCCCATTGCTGTAAATACCGGAAGTTTCTCATGTAGTTTTAGAAGAAACTTCTGATAAGGGCTCATCTCAAGACCGGCTTCTTTCATAATATAGGCACTCAGATAATTTGCACTAATCCTGTCAATCGTTGTTTCCTTAATATCGTAGTTCGCCCATACGATAAACGGAGTGCGATATTTATTCATCAGCTCCTCATTGGATAAATCCGCTGAATTTTTCCCAAACAGACTGTCATAGAAACTGCTTTGTATGGCCGGCTGATGATCACCGAACATGACGATAATCGTTGGTTCTTCCACTTTAGAAAAATAAGTAACAAGCTGTTTGAAAGCTTCATCCGTCTTTTTCACAAGAGAAAGATACTGTTCTGCCTGTTCATTTTTATGGTTATCCGTAATCAGAACATCATTTACAAAATTGCTGTATGTTTTATCAAACCCACCGTGATTCTGCATCGTCACATTAAAGAGATAAAAAGGTTCCTCTTTTTCTGAACGATTTTCATATAACTCTTCAATTTTCTTAAAATCGGATTCGTCAGAAATGTATTTGCGATACATCTTGGGATTTGTAAAATCCGTTTCAGAATAAAAATGCTCGAATCCCATTTCATCATATACTTCCACCCGGTTCCATCCGGATGCAAGATACGGATGCAGGGCAAGGTTTCCTTTATACCCCTGCGATTTCAGCAGGTATGTCATATTCGGAAGCTTATCCTTAACGACCTGGGTGTAGGCAATAATTCCATTCTGGAGAAATGCCATACTGTTTCCCGTCAGAAATTCAAACTCGGAATTACACGTTCCCGAACCGAAAATCGACATATAAAGAGACCCTTTTATTGTATTCTTTTTGAGACCATGAATAAATGGCATGTAATCCTGATTTGTCGAGAATTCATTAATTACACTAAGATCAGAAAAGGCCTCATTCATAATACCAATCACATTCGGCTTTGTTTGGTCTTTTGTTTCCAGTCGTCCTTTTTTCTTTCCCGTATCTTCATTGGCAAATTCCTCTTCGTATCTTTCTGCAATATCTTTTGCCGCTTCCACAGAATAATCTGCCGGTTTTTCCTGAACGAGGGAATTCATATTCAGCACAAATCCAAAGAAAAACCCATTTTTTGCATAGCCTTTTTTCTGATCCCACACATTATTTTTAATTCCGTAACTTTTTAAGGTTTTTTGCTCGATAACGAAATGCCCCAATATAGAAGTACACAGTCCGATCACAAGGAGCATAACTACTCTTTTCTTCCATCCCATTTTTTTCGGAGACGGACATCTCCAGGAAACTGCCAGAACCAGAAGTAGAAGTAATACGTTCCAGACAAAAACAGGCTGAATGGTATAAGTATAATTTGCCGCAACATTTGCTGCCGTCTGTGTGGACATAATGTCGGAAGGAACGATTGGTGATCCTTTAAAACTTAAAACGTAGTAATTTGCAATTCCCACGATACACCAGAAAATCGTTCCAATGGTCACCGCCGCTTTTCTTGAATTAAAAATCAGATACAGTAAGCCAAAGAACATATAATAAAGCAGGATATTAAAGACAAACTCTGCCGGTCTCATCCGAAAAATCGGATTGTCTGTAAATCGTTCCACAAACCAGAAAGTATAAAGCGGTACTGTGAAAAACAGGATCTGCCCAATTATTTTCTGCACAATTTCCGGCCCGGGTATCCGCACCCACAGAAGGAGGATAATCCATGCCATCATTGCGCAGATTCCTGCCCATTGCTGATAAATCGTTACCGGATAATAGAGTTTGGATACCAGATATTTTCCCTGGCCTTCCTCATTAATTTTCAGTTTTCCTTTAAATCCCTTTTCTTTTGTTGTCCACTGGAATATAAGAGGTTCCTTCCCGGATTCCGCTCCCTCCGATGTCAGACGAATCTCATACTGTTTTTTCTTGGTAAGCTGAAGGTTCGTATAAAATTCCGTATAATCATTGTTTATTACATCATCGATGTTTTTTGTAAGACGAATAAGACTCTGCCCCGTTTCAACATCCACAATGTTCAGCACCACTTTCCCCTTTGCCTGTCCGGAATAATCATTTCCGAAATAAATCTTAACTGTCTTTAGATGGGTATGTTTCGCTGTAAATTTCTGACTTACCACCTTGCCCGCAGAAAGCTGACAAACCTGATCAATCCGGTATTTATTTACCTGATTTGTTGCATTCTTCTGATATTCCATAAAATGACTGCACAAGTAAAATGTTAACAAAAGCAAAAGTAACGTAAGAATAGTTTTTAATCCCGTCAGAGCATAATTCACTTTTTTTTCATGCTTATTTCTACCTTTCTCACTCATAAATCAAATGCTCTCCTTTTGGCAATTCATTCATTAATAATTTCCCAGTATCTTAAAATCTGCCACTTCCGTGCGTACACCCTGCAGTGCATTTTTCACTGCGGGATCATGAAGATTTCCGCTGATATCAATATAAAAACGATATTCCCATTGTTTATCCGGCAACGGAACTGATTCAATGTGACTTAAATTCAAATCATTATATAAAAAATGTGACAAAATGTTGTATAACGTACCACTCTCATGAAGAAGCGAGAAGGAAATACTGATTTTGCTTGCATCCTGTGTATACTGTCGCTTCTTTGAGAGAATCACGAATCGTGTCACATTATTCTTTTCAAAATTAATTCCTGTATCCAGAATCTCAAGACCATAAATTTCTGCTGCCCTTCTGCTCGCGATAGCTGCATGAGAAGGATCCTTTTCCTTGGCGATTTTCTCCGCAGCAATGGCCGTATTTTCCACACTGACATTTTTCACGTCCATATTCTCAAGATACGGTGCACACTGCATAAGGCCCTGTGGATGGGAATACACAACCTCCACCTCTTCTTTTTTGCTTCCCGGACAGCCAAGAAGGCAATGTTCTACCTTTACAAAAACCTCTCCCACCATACATACATCATTTTCAAGAAGGATATCATAAACTCCGGTCACGTCTCCCGCCGATGAATTCTCAATAGGAAGAACGCCATAATCTGCCTCTCCCTCATTTAAAGCCATGGCCACATCTTTAAAATTCACTACACCGTAATGGTCCACGTCCACACCAAAAAATTTCTCACAGGCCATTTCTGAATAAGAGCCCGGTACACCGGAATATACCACTCTCGTATCCGGAAACATTACAAGTTCCGGGACTTCCGTGAAATAATTCTCTATATAGCGGTCTCTCTGATGCACCATATGATACTGGTATTTTCGACTAATGGACATCATCTGTATAAATACTTCCTCCAATCCTTTTACAATAAAAGGATTGGACCGATTTTTTGTAATATCCGCCAATTTTTCATCTTCTCTGTTTTTATCATAAATCGAAGCGCCCGCCGCCTTTTTGGAAAGGGCGAGCTCGGCTGCAAATCCCATTCTTTTTTCGAATAATTCCGCGATCTTATAGTCTATGTCTTTAATATCATCACGGATTTCATCTACGTCTCTAAGCTTTTTATCCATTTTCCTGTTCTTCTTTCTTCAATTCCTCATAAATATCCATAAATCTTCGATGAAGTAGCGGATGAATCCCCTGAGGATATAAATGGCAGAGAGGTTCCAATACAAAAAGTCGTTTCGTCATTTCAGGATGAGGAATCGTGAGCTTCTCCTCCTGCGTGATAAGATCATCGTAAAGGAGAATATCAAGATCCAGAGTTCTCGGTCCCCAGTGAATCTTCCTCTCTCGGTTTGCATTTTTTTCTATTCGATGAAGTTCCTCGAGCAGTTCTTCCGGCGTATACAATGTTTCAAAGGAAAATACAGTATTCAAAAATTTCCCCTGATTTGTATAACCATAAGGTTCCGTCTCAATGACGGGTGCCATTCTCAAATTGCGGATTTCACTTAAACTTCTAATTTCATTTTCAGCATTATTGATGTACTGTTTCCTGTCTCCCATATTCGATCCTACACCAATAAAGGTATCATGCCACTTTCTCTTAATTCTCACTGACGCATAATCCATATGCATCCGCACGGGGGCCCATGGCTTTTTGATTTCTATTTCCACTTCCTTTACAGAAGAAAACGTATGAAGAATTTGATCTGCCAGGTGCTCCGCCACGCACTCTAGTAATTTAGCATTCTGACTCTTCATCTCTCTGTCGATCAGACGGCATACATCTCCGTAACTCACCGAGCATTCCAGTTCATCTGTAAGCCCTGCTCTTCGCGTATCAAGGAAAAGAGAGGCATCTACCAGGAATTTCTGACCCAGTACATTTTCTTCTCTGTACACACCATGAAATGCAAAGACTTCCAGATTTTTTATCCTGATCTCATCCATGTTATTCTGCCTCCATGATTGCATCAATCATTTTTAATGCTCTGTAATTCGTCCTGACATCATGTACCCGGAAAATCGATGCACCTTTCATTCTTCCATAAACCGTTGTCACCGCCGTCCCTTCTTCTCTTTCCGTTACAGGCAGGTCAAGAGTAAGCCCGATGACAGATTTTCTCGAAGTTCCCAGCAGAATCGGAAGGTCCCATTTTTCCATAATATCCATATGTTTTATAATAGATAAATTCTGTGCATAATCCTTTCCAAAACCAACACCGGGATCCAGTATGATCTGATTCCTGTCAATACCTGCCTTCCCTGCAATTGCAAGAGTTTCTTCCATATCCTCACAAAATTCTTTTAAAAAGTCATTATACTCGTGTCCGTCTCTGTTATGCATCAGGCAGCACGGCACATTTCTCTCGGCGATCAGACCGGCAAGTCTGTCATCCCATTTTAATCCCCAGATATCATTAATCATATCCGCACCGGCATCGATGCCTGTTTTTGCCACATTGTATTTATAAGTATCCAGAGAAACGGCAATGTCAAAACGCTTCTTTACCGCTTCAATCACAGGAACCACCCGGGAAATCTCTTCATCATCTGTAATTTTCACATGGCCCGGCCGGGTAGATTCCCCACCGATATCCAGAATGGATGCTCCTTCTTTTATCATTTTCTCTGTCTGAAAAAGAGCCTGATCCATCGACACATATTTCCCGCCATCCGAAAATGAGTCCGGTGTGACATTTAAAATTCCCATAATGTAACTTTTATGTTTCAGGTCAAAATCCTGATTTCCTATCTTCACTTAATTTCCTCCATTTCTCCCATAAATGAAAGTGAACCGCAGGCAACTAAAACATCATCCTCTTTTGCAACGGCCAATGCCTGCCTCACCGCTTCATTCACATCAGGACAGATTACTGCCGAGATTCCAAATTTTCTTATCTCATCTGCCAAAATATCTGCACAAAGCCCCCGCTCATTCTCTGGCCGGAATACAAATACTGTCCGGGCAAGGGGCATAAGATACTCCAGCATTTTTCTGTATTCTTTATCTTTTAACACTCCCATTATATAAATGATTTTCTTATTTGTAAAATGTTTTTCCAGAAAATCCGCCAGTTTTCCCGCCCCGTCCGGATTATGAGCACCGTCTCTGTAAAACAGGGGCCTTTTTTTTAAAATCTCGAGACGTCCAGGCCAGACTGCTTTCTCCAGTCCTGCTTTCTGATATTTTATCCGTTCGGCCGGAAGCATATCTTTCAACAAATATTCTGATGCTGAAAGAGCTGTTACTGCATTGGAAATCTGATGTCTCCCCGGGAGATTCAGTGTGTAATCTTCATTATTCCACCGGAACCTGTTAGAAAAGGCAGTTTCCTCAGTCACCTTATAGTCTTGTGTCCTGATTTCCTTAAAATATGCGTTCTTGTTCCGGGCCTGTTCTTTGATTACCCGGCTGACCTCAGGAGGATTCTCCGAAAGAAGAATCGGACAGTTTTCTTTTATAATTCCTGCTTTCTGAAATGCGATTTCTTCCAAAGTATCCCCCAGCATCGCCTTGTGATCATAACTTATGGAAGAGATTACCGTTAAGACCGGATGTTTTATTACGTTTGTTGCATCAAGCATCCCGCCCATTCCTGTTTCAATCAGGGCAAAATCAACTTTTTTTTCTTTAAAATACAAAAAAGCAAGCGCAGTCTCCACTTCAAAAAGAGTCGGCTTCAGGTTGCTATCCTCTTCTTCTTTGCACATTGCCTCATTGATCATTCCATAAAACCTGTCAAGTTCATCTTTCGTAATGTATCTTCCATTTATCTGAAACCGCTCTTCATAACAGGATATTGAAGGGGAGACGAAACGGCCAACCCGGTATCCTGCTTCTTCTAATATGGAAGAAAGGCAGGCAAAAACAGAACCTTTTCCATTTGTCCCTGCAATATGAATAATCGGAAGTTCCTCTTCGGGATGTCCGAGTCTGTCAAGAAGACCGTCGACAGCCTCAAGTCCGGGAATACTTCCTCTTTTTTTTAATTTTTCTATCAGTTTCATGTAATCCATCTGATTCCCTTCCTCCCGATGCGTTTTACATACAATCGTGCATTATCATAGCACAAAAAAGAAAGTTACACAACAAAAGATCCGGCTCTTTCGAACCGGATCTTTCAAAATATATTACATTATCTGTAAAGGGGGTAACATAATCTTAAACTTCGAAGATTAAATCGCCATAGCTTGGGAAAGGCCATGCAGATTTGGCAACTAACATTTCCAGTCTATCTGCAGGAGCTCTTAATTCATCCATTGCCGCAAAGACAACATCATGATAATAATGGCCCTGATCTGCACCTTCCTCCATTGCTTCTGCCTTACTTGCAACGTCTTCCAGATTTTCAAGTGCTTTGTACATTTCTTTCAGATTCGTGGAAATATCCGTAAGGAGTGCTTCCTGAACGGAAGTATCTACTGCACTACTTGCCGCCTTAATTGCATTCACGGACTCAGCAAGACTTGTCTGATATTTAATCGTCGCAGGAATAATCTGTTTCTTTGCCATATCAATCATAGTCAGTGCCTCGATATTAATTGTCTTGGAATAGGTCTCATACATAACTTCTGCACGAGACTCGAGCTCTGCTTTTGTAAATACTCCATGCTTTTCAAAGATTTCAACGGATTCCGGTGTGGTAAGAGCCGGTACAGCATCTACCATACATTTAATATTCGGAAGTCCTCTTCTCTCTGCTTCTTCAATCCATTCATCGGAATAACCATTTCCATTGAAGATTACTCTCTTATGGGCTGCGATCGTATCTTTGATCATATCATGTACAGCCATTGGGAAATCTTCTGCTGCCTCTAATTTATCTGCCATGTCACATAATACATCAGCTACAATTGTGTTAAGAACTGTGTTTGGATCAGCGATAGACTGTGTAGATCCAACCATACGGAACTCAAACTTATTACCTGTAAATGCAAATGGTGATGTTCTGTTACGGTCAGTAGCATCCTTCTGGAAATGTGGAAGGGAGTGTACGCCGGAAACATATTCTTCTCCTGATAAAGAACTTGTAGCCTCACCGTTATCAACAAACTGCTCAACAACATCTTCCAGCTGTTCTCCAAGGAAGATGGAAATAATTGCCGGAGGAGCCTCGTTTGCACCAAGACGATGATCGTTACCCGGAGTGGACGCAGACAGACGAAGTAAATCTGCATGTTCATCTACTGCACGAATCACTGCTGCCAAGAATAATAAGAACTGCATGTTCTCATGAGGTGTCTTACCAGGATCGAGAAGGTTTTCTCCGTCATCCGTACACATCGACCAGTTATTATGTTTACCGGAACCATTGATTCCTGCAAATGGTTTCTCATGAAGCAGGCATTTTAATCCCATCTCATCTGCAACACGCTGTGCAGTCTCCATCACTAACTGGTTGTGGTCAGTTGCAATATTGTTCTGATCATAAATCGGAGCGATCTCATGCTGTGCAGGAGCAACCTCATTATGCTGTGTCTTTGCAGAAATACCAAGTTTCCATAATTCCTGATTTAATTTCTCCATGAACTCCAGAACTCTTTCCGGAATGGTTCCAAAATAATGGTCATCCATTTCCTGTCCTTTTGGAGGCATCGCACCAAATAAAGTTCTTCCTGTGAAGATCAAGTCTTTTCTCTTTAAGAAGTTCTCTTTATCAACAAGGAAATATTCCTGTTCCGGTCCAACAGATGTGGAAACATGTTTTGCTGTTGTATTACCAAATAATTTTAAAATACGCATTGCCTGAACATCCAGTGCCTGCATGGAACGAAGAAGCGGAGTCTTTTTATCCAGTGCCTCTCCTTTATAGGAACAGAATGCCGTAGGGATACATAAAATCGTAGAATGTGGAGTTTCTTTAATGAATGCCGGAGATGTACAATCCCATGCTGTATATCCTCTCGCCTCAAATGTTGCTCTCAGACCTCCAGATGGGAAAGAAGAAGCATCCGGCTCTCCTTTAATCAGCTCTTTACCGGAGAAACGAAGTAATGTTGTTCCGTCACTCTGCGGATCAATGAAAGCGTCATGCTTTTCTGCAGTAATTCCTGTCAGCGGCTGGAACCAGTGTGTAAAATGAGTGGCTCCTTTTTCCAGTGCCCACTCTTTCATCTCATGGGCAACAATATCTGCTACACCAGGATCCAGCTCTTCCCCGGCTTCAATCGTTGCTTTCATTCTCTTATAAGCAGCTTTTGGGAGTCTTTCTTTCATGACAGCATCATTAAAAACATTCGATCCAAAAATTTCCTTCACATCTGTTTTCATAACTTTTACATCCTTTCCTTTTATTCTCTCATCGACAATTACGCGTCTGCTTCTGCTCTACGAGGAGAAACAGGATTATTCTTCAAAAAAGAAAAAGCGTCCGAGAATCCTTGTGATTCGCGAACGCCATTGTTCTCATCGATATTTGAATTATTTGCTTTTCATAATTGCTAAATATAAAATACATCTATTTATAAAAAAAAGCAAGGGGTTTTTGCTCTTTTTTTTACTTTCAGAAAATCCCACAAAAGAAACTTGATTTTCTAAAGTATATTCTATGATATTTACTAATTTATATGGCTTCTATTTTATTTTATTAACTTTTAGAACCCCCGATAAAAAAACAACTCTGAATTATATATTTTCCAGGATAAATTTTCAGGAAAAAACTGCCGCAAAACTAAAAAATCTGCGGCAGTTGATACCATATGAATTAATAATTGAATTTCTCAGCAAAGTAATCCTTCAAATCTGCAATCTTAATTCTCTCCTGCTCCATAGTATCTCTGTCTCGAACGGTAACTGCACCATCTTCTTCGGAATCAAAATCATAGGTTACGCAGTATGGTGTTCCAATCTCATCCTGACGACGATATCTCTTGCCGATATTTCCTCTGTCATCAAATTCGCAATTATAAATTTTACTTAATTCATGATAAATTTTCTCTGCACCTTCATTCAGTTTCTTAGATAAAGGAAGAATTCCGATCTTAACCGGTGCAAGTGCCGGATGGAAATGCAGCACACTTCTCACATCGCCATCTTTAATTTCTTCCTCATCATAGGCTGAGCAGAGGAAAGCGAGGGTAACACGGTCTGCTCCCAGTGAAGGTTCGATAACATAAGGAATATATTTTCTTTTCTCTTCATCATCAAAGTAGGACATATCCACTTTAGATACTTCCTGATGGCGGGACAGGTCATAGTCTGTTCTGTCGGCAAGGCCCCATAATTCACCCCAGCCAAATGGGAAAAGGAATTCGATATCACTCGTTGCCTTGGAATAGAAAGATAATTCTTCTTTGTCATGATCACGAATTCTCAGCTCTTCCTCTTTTAATCCGAGATCCTTTAACCATTTCACACAGAAGTCCTTCCAGTAAGCAAACCATTCAAGATCTGTGTCCGGTTTACAGAAGAATTCTAATTCCATCTGTTCAAATTCCCTTGTACGGAAAGTAAAGTTACCTGGTGTAATCTCATTACGGAAGGATTTACCAATCTGACCGATACCAAACGGAATCTTCTTTCTTGAAGTACGCTGTACATTCTTAAAGTTTACAAAAATACCCTGTGCTGTTTCCGGTCTTAAATAGACCGTACTCTTTGCATCTTCCGTAACGCCCTGAAATGTCTTAAACATCAGATTAAACTGGCGAATTTCTGTAAAGTTATGTTTCCCACAGCTTGGACATGGCACCTGATTTTCTTCGATAAACTCCATCATTCTTTCCTGGGACCATCCATCAATAGAAGAATCGAGCTCAATATTATGCTCCGCTGCAAAATCTTCAATGACTTTATCTGCACGGAATCTTTCTTTACATTCTTTACAATCCATAAGAGGATCCGAAAAACCTCCCAGATGTCCGGAAGCGACCCATGTTTGTGGATTCATCAGAATTGCACAGTCAACACCGACATTATACGGGCTTTCCTGAATGAATTTCTTCCACCATGCTTTTTTTACATTATTTTTAAGCTCTACTCCGAGGTTACCATAATCCCATGTATTCGCAAGACCACCATAGATCTCTGAACCCTGATATACAAAACCTCTTGCTTTCGCCAGTGCGATAATCTTGTCCATTGTTTTTTCCATAACTGCTACCTCATTTTCTTTTTCGTATTATTATTGTTTTTATTCTACCTTTTCTGGTTCTCCATTGCAAGTCCTTTTTCTTCTATAATTCATCCAGCATCTGTGCCGATTTAAAACGATGTTCAACATGAACCGCAAAATATCTTTTGACTGTCCACCGGAACTCCCGACTGATTTCTTCTTTCAGAGTAAAGGCATACAGACTTTCCAACGGGGAGGCACTGACATACTGAAGAACATATAATACAGAAGGGTCAACCGGCCTGCCTCCGGCTGTTTTTCCACATTCCTGGCAAAATGTCCCTCCCGCTTCCAGAGACAGATTTGTCAGATTATCCTGTCGTCCACAGCAAAGACAGGAAAAGCACTGCATACCAAGCCCTGCAAACTGCAAAACCTTAAGTTCAAATATCCTCCGAATCAGCTTCAGAGGAACTTTTTTCTTTTTTATTGCCATAAATGTGACAAACAGAAGATTCAGGATATTTCTCTCATCCTGACCTTCCACGGTAAAATACTCAGCTACTTCTGCAAAATATGAGCTATAATAAATGTTTTCCAGGCTCTCTTTCAAAAAAAAGAAAGAATCAATACAGTCTGCTGAATTTAGATAAGTATATTTTCTTGTATCGGAAACCATAAATTCACAGTATAAAAGCGGCTGTGTTACCCCAAAAAGAGGATGATTCGGTCTTCGGCATCCTCGGGCGAAAACCGTGATCTTCCCTCTTTCTTTTGTTAAAATTGTCATCGTCCTGTCATTTTCTCCGATAGAACGGACAGACAGAATAATCCCCGTCACTTTTGTCTGTTCTCTCATAATTCCTTTTTATTATATCCATAATTTTTCAGAAGAATATCACTATCTCTCCAGTCTTTTCTGACTTTTACCCAGAGTTTCAGATTTACTTTCATGTCGAGAAGATTTTCCATTTCTTCCCTGGCCTGGGTTCCGATTTTTTTAATCATGGAACCATTCTTCCCTATGATAATTCTTTTATGGGATTCCCTCTCGCAGATAATCACTGCCTCAATATCCACCATATCCCCGTTTTTTCTGACTTTCATCCGCTCGGTGACAACAGCAATTCCATGAGGAATTTCCTGACTTAACAAACGGAGAGCTTTCTCTCTTACCAGTTCTGCCACAATCTGCCTCTCCGGCTGATCAGTGATCGTATCTTCATCATAATACATCGGTCCTTCCGGAAGATATCTAAAAATAGTCTTTACCAAATCGTCAGTATTCGTTCCCTCCAGGGCACTTACCGGTATGATCTCCGCAAAGTTACACTGATCTTTATAGGAAACAATTGCTTTTAAAACCTGCTCTTCCGAAGCAGTATCCATTTTGTTGATTACAAGAAAAACAGGAGTCTTCACGTTCTGCAGTTTTTCTATGATATACTGCTCCCCTCCGCCGATAAAAGTGGAGGGTTCCACCAGCCATAAAATAAGATCTACTTCATTCAGAGTTCTTTCCGCTGCTGCGAGCATATAATCTCCCAGCTTATTTTTTGCTTTATTGATTCCCGGTGTATCCACGAATACAATTTGTCCTTCTTCACTTGTATATACCGTCTGAATCCGATTTCTTGTTGTCTGGGCCTTACTGGAGGTAATGGCAATTTTCTGACCGATCAGCTGATTCATTAATGTGGATTTTCCCACATTGGGCCGGCCAATGATCGTCACAAATCCCGATTTAAATACTCTGTTCATAATCTGTATCCCTGTCCCTTTCTAGCACTGTGCAAGGCCGGAAATATCGGAGAAAATTTCTTTTTCTTCTTCAATCTTTTTATCATTTCCAATAGCACACACTGTCTCTTCTCCCATCATGGCATCCACATAGCCGGCAAGGCTGCGAATCGTATCCACCGTTGCAGACAGAACCTGATTCCTTTCTTTTTGTAACATTTCCACAGTAATTCCGGACTGGTATGCCCGGAAAGAGCGGTCTCCCAGTGCTGATGGTTCAAGAGGCTGATCCATACTGCTGATCGTTCCGATTATATATTTTGTCATATCCCTGGTGCTGGCATCAAAATTTCTGACAAAATCTCCGGCATTTTTATAAGTTTCCAGCGTTTCTGAAAGATGAGGATCTCTGTA
>JALFIK010000155.1 GCA_022776205.1 Eubacterium sp. | reverse complement strand
CCTTTCCAATCAGTTGTTTCTATATTATTAATTATTGAAATCATTTCCGATTGTTATTAAGTTCTTGTGAAACAATAGCACACTCTTTCCGTCATTGTCAAATAAGGCATTTTGACATTCTTACCCCGCATATGCTATAGTACAGGCTAGAAAAAATCAATCAGGAGGATTTATCATGGCTTTTGACGGCGTTGTAATTGCCAGTGTCGTACACGATATGAACCGTCTCCTTACAGGTGGACGAATTTATAAAATTTATCAGCCGGAAGCAGACGAACTGCTTCTGGTCATAAAAAACAATAAGGAAACCTATCGCCTGCTCATTTCTGCAGGAGCAAGTCTTCCCCTTATTTATTTTACTTCCAAAACAAAAGAAAATCCCATGACTGCTCCAAATTTTTGTATGCTTCTTCGAAAATATATTAGCAACGGGAAAATCCTTTCTATCTGTCAGCCGGGAATGGAGCGGATTGTGGAAATGACGATCGAGCATCTGAATGAAATGGGCGATATCTGTCACAAAAAACTGATCGTAGAAATCATGGGAAAACACAGTAATATCATCTTTATCGATGAAAAAGGAATGATCATTGACAGTATCAAGCACATCTCCAATCAAATAAGCTCTGTCCGGGAAGTACTTCCGGGAAAAACCTATACCACACCTCCGGGAAAAGGAAAAATTGCTCTTTGTGATCTCTCAGTCACCTGGATGGAAAACACTCTCCTGAAAAAATCTACTTCGGTACAAAAAGCAATTTACGGAAGTATATCCGGTATCAGCCCTCTCCTTGCCAATGAAATATGTTACCGGGCAGGCATCGACGGAGATTGTGCAGTCGCCTCGTTGACTTCTGACCGACAGACAGCTTTATATGGTGAGCTTGTACGGCTTAAAAATCAGATTGAAATCTGTGATTTTCATCCCAACATTGTTTATGAAGGAAAAACTCCGAAGGAATTTTCCGCCCTGTCCCTGTCTATGTTTGCAGACTTAGAAAGTGTTTCGTTCTCTTCCATTTCTGAAGTGCTTGAAACCTTTTATGCACAAAAAGAGCAGGTAACCCGCATCCGGCAAAAGTCAACCGATCTTCGCCGCATCGTCCAGAATGCACTGGAACGGACAGCAAAAAAACTGGATCTGCAGACAAAACAGCTGAAAGATACGCAAAAAAAAGAAAAATACAAAATTTACGGAGAACTTCTGCACACTTACGGATATGACATTTCTCCCCGGCAAAAGGAGCTTATCTGTGTAAATTACTATGATGGAAAGGAAATTACCATTCCTCTTGATCCCACTCTTTCTGCCATGGAAAATGCAAAGAAATATTTTGACCGCTATGGCAAACTGAAACGAACCTATGAAGCTCTTTCCGTTTTAATCGGCGAGACAAAAGCAGAACTTCTTCATTTAGAATCCGTAAGCAATGCCCTGGAAATTGCCCGGGATGAAAACGATCTCATGATGATCAGGGAAGAGCTTGTAGAATGCGGCTACCTGAAACACCACGGAAGAAATCAGAAAAAGAAACAGAAGAAAAGTAAACCTTTCCATTATATTTCATCGGACGGCTTTCATATTTATGTGGGAAAAAACAACTTTCAGAATGATGAACTTTCTTTTAAATTTGCCAATGGAAAAGATATGTGGTTCCATGCAAAAAAAATGGCCGGTTCCCATGTCATTGTGAAAATGGAAACCGCGGACACACTACCCGACCGGACCTATGAGGAGGCAGCCCGGCTGGCAGCCTATTACTCCAAAGGCAGGCAGGCTCCAAAAGTCGAAGTGGATTACACCCAGAGAAGGAATTTAAAAAAACCGCCTCAGGCAAAGCCCGGATATGTTATCTATCACACAAACTATTCCATGTCCATTGAACCGGATATCAGTGGAATTCGTGAGATTACGGAATAAACTTAAGAAAAAGGGGCCGGACAGATTATCAGTTTTGTCCGGCTCCTGTTATTTCTTTTTACTCTGAAAGCATGCGCTCATAGAGCTTTTCATATTTTTTTGAAGAAGTTTTCCAGGAAAAATTCTTCTTCATCCCCCGCTCAATTATCCCATTCCACTCCAAAGGACTGTCTTTATAAACATCCCTTGCTTTTTTAATCTCATTGAAAAAGGCTTCCGAATCATACTTTTGAAAAACAAATCCAGTACCTGTGTGCCGCTTTTGATTATATGCCGAAACTGTATCATTCAGTCCTCCTGTCTTTCTCACAACAGGAACCGCTCCGTAACGAAGGGCCATAAGCTGGCATAATCCACAGGGTTCAAATAAAGACGGCATCAAAATGGCATCACAGCCTGCATAAATTGCTTTTGCCATCTCATCATTATAATCAAACTGTACAAATACTTTCTTCGGATATTTCGCTTTTGCACTAAGAAACATATTGCGGTACGTTTCCTCCCCGTCACCGAGGACATAAAGCTGTAGGGGCATTTTTAAAAGCCGATCCATAATATCCGTAAAAAGGGCAAATCCTTTCTGATCGGTCAGTCTCGATACTATTCCCATGGTAAACACTTTCTTTTTCGCAAGACCTGTCTTTTCCTGAAGCGCCCCTCTGTTTTTCTGTTTTCCTTTTTGGAAAGATGTGGCATCATATGTCTGGGATAGATAAGGATCTTTTGACGGATCATAAAGATCATAATCAATTCCGTTGACAATTCCCGAAACATCTTTTGCCCGGTACCGTAATACTCCGTCGAGTCCTTCGCCATATTCGGGCTGCATGATTTCCGCTGCATATGTCCGGCTTACCGTAGTAATCTGGTCCGCACACATGAGCCCTCCTTTAAGCAGATTGGCACTGTGATAAAATTCCAGTCCCTCACTTGTAAAGAAAGAATCCGGAAGTCCGGTAATATCTTTAAGACGATCAATGTCCGTCGTTCCCTGGTATTTTAAGTTGTGAATGGTGATTATTGTTTTAATTTTTTTATAAAATGGATTTCTTTTATAAAACGCATTCAAAAATACCGGAATAAGGGAACTGTGCCAGTCATGACAATGGATAATATCCGGTTCATACTTTAGATAGGACAACATCTCAAGAACCGCCTTAGAGAAGAAACTGAACTTCTCTATATCTACCCACATATCAAAATAAGGGGAATCACCGCAATAATAGAAATTATTTTCGATAAAATAATAGATAATTCCCTCATAGGAAAGTTTTTTTACGATTGCCGGCTGTGTTCTCCATCCGAGATGTACCGGAAACGTAACCTCTGTTGTCATCCTCTCTCTCCATTTCTTATCAATACATTCATAACAGGGGAGAACCACCCTCACCTCAAATTTTTTTTGATTAATCTGTTTGGGAAGAGATCCCACAACGGCACCCAGGCCTCCTGTTTTTATAAAAGGAGCACATTCTGCAGATGCAAAAAGTATCTTTTTCATAATTTCCTCCAGCGTATTCTTTTTAGTTTTTCAGATAATTACCCAGATTATAACATAGAAGTAAAAAAGGCTCAAATATCATTTTCCGGTTATGCGTGCATCCGATATTCCAGCCGTAGCTTGTCCGCAATCAATGCAATAAATTCTGAATTTGTCGGTTTCCCTTTCCCTGCACTCACCGTATATCCAAACAGTTCCTCAAGAACATCTATTTTCCCTTTATTCCAGGCGACTTCAATGGCATGGCGGATTGCCCGCTCTACACTGGATGAGGTCGTTTTATATTTTTTGGCAATCGTCGGATAAAGAAGTTTTGTAATATAATTAAGAAGATTCATATCATTTACTGTCATGATAATGGCTTCTCTGATATACTGATATCCCTTAATATGTGCCGGAATTCCTATTTTACGAATAATCTCCGTCACATCACTCTCCAGATTATCTTCCCTGCAGATTTTTACAGATGATCTTTCCATCTCCTCTGTTTCCGAATGAAGATGACTGATCTTGCAGATTCTCTCCATAGTTTTATTCATGTCAAAAGGTTTCATGATATAATAGGACACACCAATTCTGCTGGCATATTCCACCATGGACTGGTTCCCCATGGATGACACGATCACAAAATATGGCTGAACCCTTACCGATGGATTATTTTTTATTTTTTCTATTACGGTAAAACCGTCAATTTCCGGAAGAATGACATCGATCATTACAAGATCCGGTTTTTTTTCAATAATTCTTTTGTAAGCATCTTTCCCGTTTTTTACAAAATCAACCAGTTGAAGTTTATCTCTTTGTGCAAAAAAATCGGCCACATGTCTGGTAGCATATTCTGAACTGTCTGCCACAAGTACATTTAATTTTTTAGTTTGATCCATATCATATTCCTCCCATCTTTAACATAAATTCAGTTTTCCCTTATATTCCAGTCGGATTTTATCCGCAATCAGGGCAATGAACTCGGAATTTGTCGGTTTCCCTTTTCCCGCATGAATTGTATAGCCAAAAAGCTCATTCATTGTATCCATCTTTCCCCGGTTCCAGGCAACCTCTATGGCATGGCGGATTGCCCGCTCCACCCTGGAAGATGTGGTATGGTGCATTTTGGCAATGGTCGGATAAAGCTGTTTCGTGATGGAGTTCAAAATGTCCATATCTTTCACTGCAATAATGATAGAATCTCTTAAATACTGATATCCCTTAATATGAGCCGGAACTCCGATCTCATGTATAATATTGGTCACAATTACTTCAAGACAGTAATCCCCATCCGCAACTGCATTTTCTTCCTCATACCTTATGTACTCTCTTTTTTCATCCCGTCCGGTTCCGTTTTTCTTTACCTGACGAATTTTTTTTAACACGGAACCTTGATCATACGGTTTTAAAATGACATAACCCGCACCGAGCTTTAAAGCTTCCTCCATAATATTTTCCCGGTCGAGGGCTGTCAGGACGATAAAAGCTGGTTTGCTTGAAAATTTATTGTTGTTGTTCACTTCCTCCATCACCCCAAGGCCGTCCATTTTGGGCATAATGATGTCAAGAAGTACCACATCCGGCTTCGTCACCTCAATCATTGCCAGAGCATCCATCCCGTCAGACGCACTGCCAACCACCGTCATATCCTTTTCCCTCGAAATCAAATCCTTTAAATTATGACGGGTTCTCTCATTGTCATCTACTATCGCTACATTAATATTTGCCATGGAACATCCTCCTGTAAAATGCAACACCTTCTGTCATGATTTTATATGGTTACTTTTTAAAATAACTTGTTTTCATCACAATTTATTTGTTATTATTTATAATATGATATATTTTTTCTTGTTATGATATGTGTTCTTCAATATCATATTGTTTTTTATGACAATTTTAGCCAAATTTTCCTCCTGATTTTTCCAGACTTTTGTTGACTTTTTAAGTTTTATGTGTTAAAGTTTTTATAGTTTTCACAATTAAAGTGTAAAAGTAAACATTTAAGAGAGGAGAAATTATGAAACTACTACTTTTAGTTGCTTACTTCCTGGTTTTGATTACCATCGGTTTCTACTGCCGGAAGAATGCAACAGACGTAAACGGATTTGTACTTGGAGGACGTTCTGTCGGCCCGTGGCTCACTGCCTTTGCTTTCGGAACTTCTTATTTTTCTGCAGTTGTATTCGTCGGATATGCCGGACAGTTCGGATGGCGGTTCGGAATTGCTGCCACCTGGGCCGGAATCGGTAATGCCATCATCGGATCTCTTCTTGCCTGGGTCATTCTCGGAAGAAGAACCAGGATTATGACCCAGCATCTGGACTCTGCTACCATGCCGCAGTTTTTCGGAGAACGCTTTCAAAGCAAATCTCTTAAAATCGCTGCTTCCGCCATTATTTTTATTTTCCTGATTCCTTATACTGCTTCCCTGTACAACGGTCTTTCCCGTCTGTTTGGTATGGCATTCCATATTGATTATTCGATCTGTATCGTGCTCATGGCTGTCCTGACTGCCATTTATGTCATTGCCGGAGGATATATGGCCACTGCGATCAATGACTTTATTCAGGGTATTGTTATGCTGGTAGGTATCGTTGCCGTTATTGTGGCAGTCCTTAGCAGTAAGGGCGGTCTGATGGCAGCCATGGACGGACTTGCAAAAGTTTCCGATCCAACTGTTTCCACCACCCCGGGAATCTTTGCTTCTTTTTTGGGCCCTGATCCGGTAAGCCTTCTCGGTGTAGTGATCCTCACTTCTCTGGGAACCTGGGGTTTGCCACAAATGGTACAGAAATTCTATGCCATTGATAATGAAGATTCCATTAAGAAAGGAACGATCATCTCCACAATTTTTGCATTAGTCGTTGCTGGTGGATGCTATTTTCTGGGCGGTTTCGGACGACTTTTCTCCGATAAGATTGATATTGCGGCAAACGGTTTTGATTCCATTATCCCAACCATGCTCGAAGATTTAAGCCCGGTTTTAATTGCACTGGTAGTGATTCTTGTTCTGTCCGCTTCCATGTCGACCCTGTCTTCTCTAGTCATTGCCTCAAGTTCCACACTGACGATTGATTTTATTAAAGACAATATCATTAAGGAAATGAACGAGAAAAAACAGGTTCTGTTTATCCGGGTTCTGATTGTTGTATTTATCGCAATTTCTGCTGTCATCGCAATGATTCAGTATAAGAGCTCCGTTACGTTCATCGCACAGCTCATGGGAATCTCCTGGGGTGCCCTTGCCGGATCTTTTCTGGCACCGTTCCTCTATTCTCTTTACTGGAAAGGAACAACGAAAGCCGGATGCTGGGCTTCGTTCCTTTTCGGCTGTATCATTATGATTCTCGATATGCTTTTTGGCTCCCATTTTCCAGCCTTACTTCAGTCGCCAATCAACTGTGGTGCTTTTGCCATGCTCGCCGGACTGATTATCGTTCCTGTAGTCAGCATTTTTACGAAAAAGCCGGATCAAAAACTTGTGGAAGATACTTTTGCATGTTATGACAAGACAAATAAGGTTTCTGCAAAGACAGCCCTTGGAGACTAGGTTTTTATTTAAATGAAAAATCCGCAGGCCGGAAATTCTCTTCCCACCTGCGGATTTCTTCTGCTTTTTTCTTTATTCTTTTATTTCAGTAAAGTTCATATATTTTAGATACAAATCATGAAATTTTGGATGAAGTGCCAGAGGAATCTCTGTTGATGAACCTATGACTTTCTCCCACCGTTCCCTCATCTCAGGATGAAAAGCAAAATTTACGGCTCCGGCCAGGGAACTATTTCCTGCCGCAATTATTTTCCCGGAAAAAGCTTTCGGGATCATTCCGATTCCCACCGCTTTATCGACAGCAATCTTTTGTCCAAAACCTCCGGCAAGATAGACTCTCTCAATTTCATCCGGTGTAATCTCTGCCTCTTTCATGAGAATTTCAATTCCTGCCCGGATCGCTCCCTTAGCAAGCTGCACTTCCCGAATATCCTTTTGGGTAAATACAACACCGGGTGCCAGTAAAACGCCGGATTCAAAATAGTTGTCTCCGAATAATCCGGTCTCATCGGCATAGTTTTCCTTCACAAGTTCATAAACGGTCTCCAGCACACCGGTCCCACAAATTCCTATCGGCTTCTCATCACCAATTGTCTGAATCTTTCTGTTGTTTTCGGTTAAAGAAACCGAACAAATTGCTCCGGGTATTCCTGCCATACCACAGCTGATATTTCCCCCTTCAAAAGCAGGACCTGCCGCTGTGGATGTGACAAACATTTTCTCCCGGTTTCCAAGAACCATCTCCCCGTTGGTACCAAGATCGACCAACAGACTGTACTGCTCCCTGCAATCCATATTGCAGGCAATGATTCCGCTTACGATATCAGCTCCGACAAAGGTACTGATTCCGGGAAGAAGCGTCATATTTTTAAAGGTATGCAGGGAAACATCAACCGGTTTATACGGAGAAACACCTAATGTTTTACAGGACAGTCCCTCAAGAAGATGTTCCATCGTCGTATTGGCCGAAATAATACATGGTGTATTCTCAAAAGATACCCCAAGTTTACCGGCAAGACCGGTGAGATCACCCAAAATACTTCTCTGTAAAGCTCTTCCTTTTCCTTCATTCGAAGCATGAATTCTTGAGATTACATCAGCACCAAATGCTCTCTGGTGATTAACTCCGGTCACGGTTTTCAGAATATTTTTCGAAAATGGATCAACAAGGGAAGCAGCAATTGTTGTCGTCCCAATGTCGACTGCCATAACACTCTCCCCAAAATTACAGACAACGGAATCTGTTTTAGCTTTTCTCTTCGAATTGATTCCCTCTGTAAAAAAACCGGATTCCACCACCATGGAATCTTCATCCGGTCCATCCGGAATCGCAATCTCCACTTCCCCAAAGATTTCTGTTTCACAGGCAAGGCGCCATCCCTCTTCCACCTCTTTTTCTGTAAAAACTGCCTTCTCAGTGAGGGTGGGTTCCGGTGCGTCTCTTAGAAAACGGACCCGGCATTTCTTACAGACTCCGATTCCTCCACAGGAAGCAGAAATATGCTCCCCTTTTTTTTGCAGGACCTGAAGAAGATTCTGCCGTCCCATTCCCATGAATACTCTTATCGTCCGCATCTTCATCAGCTTCTATTCTGTTGATCCACAAGATGCTCGGCACCGTATTTTTTCCGAAGAGCAGGCTTTTCAATCTTACCCGTTGCATTTCTCGGCACTTCTGCAAAAATCAGCTTCTTTGGCCGTTTATAACGCGGCAGTTTCATACAGTATTCGTTAATCTCCTCCTCGGAACACTCCATTCCCTCTTTTACAGAAATAATCGCTCCGGTAATCTCTCCGAGCCGCTTGTCCGGAAGTCCGATCACGGCAACATCTTTCACCTTTTCATAAGCACTGAGGAAATTCTCAATCTGAACCGGATAGATATTTTCCCCGCCACTTACGATCACATCTTTTTTTCTGTCAACAAGAAAGTAGAAACCATCTTCATCCTGTCTTGCCATATCTCCCGTGTAAAGCCAGCCGTCTTTCAAAGTTTCGGCAGTGGCTTTTGGATCATTATAATAACAGGTCATGACACCCGGTCCCTTTACACATAGTTCTCCGACCTCACCCTGTCTTACTTCTTTTCCCTGCTCATCTACAATTTTACACGACCATCGGTATCCCGGCACTCCAATGGCACCAACCTTGTCAATATTCTCCACACCAAGATGAACACATCCCGGACCTGTGGATTCGGAAAGACCGTAATTGGTATCATACAGGTGATCCGGGAAATAATCTTTCCAGTGTTTAATCAGCGAAGGCGGCACCGGCTGGGCGCCGATGTGCATTAGTCTCCACTGGGAAAGTTCATAATCTTCCAGACGGATATCCCCCCGGTCAAGACTGTCGAGAATATCCTGTGCCCACGGTACAAGAAGCCACACAATCGTACAATGTTCCTTGGAGATTGCATCAAGAATGATCTCCGGAGTCGTTCCTTTGAGAAGCACTGCCTTGCTTCCCGCACAAAGACTCCCCATCCAGTGAAATTTCGCCCCGGTATGATACAGTGGCGGAATACATAAAAACACATCGTCCCGATTGGTCAGATGATGCTTCTGTTCCATCTGGGCAGCCTGAAGGAGGCTCTCATGATTGTGGAGAATTGCCTTCGGAAAACCTGTTGTTCCAGAAGAAAAATATATTGCAGCATCATCTTCATCTTCCAGACGGACTAACGGTGGCTGACTAGAACAGTCTGCCACAAGTTCGCGGTAACTTTCCGCAAAAGTCGGACAACCGTCGCCCACATAGATTAAAAGGCGCCCTTTACTGAGTTTCTCGTCGATTGCCTCAATACGGCCGATAAACTCCGGCCCGAAAAGAAGAACCTGCACCTCTGCCAGATTGGCACAGTACATGATCTCATCGGAGGAAAAACGGAAATTAAAAGGGACAGCAATCGCTCCGGTCTTTAAAATTCCAAAATAAATCGGCAGCCATTCCAGGCAGTTAAACATTAGGATTGCCACCCGGTCCCCTTTCTGAACCCCGCGGCTCAAAAGCATGTTTGCCACCCGGTTTGCCTTCTCATCAAATACACTCCAGGTGATCTCTCGGCGATATGGTTCTGATGAAGTCTGCTGAACAAGGTCATATTCTTTCCATGTCTTTTTTCTCGAATCCTTCATGGTTGGATTCAGCTCAACAAGTGCAACTTCATCTCCGTATAATTTATGGTTTCTCTCAAGTAAATCAGTTACTGGCATAATTCTTCCATCCTTCTCCTTATTCGCTAAAATACGGACGATGTCCGCCCGCATTTAACTTATGGTATTGTTACTTTTTCTCTTTTATTTGCTAAAGTGCTCACTTATGATAAAATATCATATTCTAATAGAAAAGTCAATGCTCTCTGCTTTCGGAAGGTTCGTTGACAGATTGACTTTTTTGCACTATCATAATAATTAACAAAATGTAGAGAAATGAGGAAAATGATTATGTTAAATGAAAGAATGGTCTCTCTCGGAACCCAGCGTTCGGTCATCCGTGAGTTATTCGAATACGGCAAACAGAAGATTGCAGAAATCGGAGAAGAAAATGTCTATGATTTTTCTCTCGGAAATCCGAGCGTTCCATCTCCTGCCTGTGTAAATGAAACAGCTGTCCGCCTGATCAATGAGATGGATCCTGTTGTTTTACACGGCTACACCAGTGCTCAGGGAGATGCCGGTGTCAGACAGATGATTGCCGATTCCATCAATGCCCGTTTTGACACATCCTTCGGTCCGGACAACCTGTACATGACCGTGGGTGCCGCTGCCGCTCTTTGCTGCTGCTTAAACGGCCTTTCCTGTCCGGGAGACGAATTTATCGTTTTTGCCCCATATTTTCCGGAGTATAAAGTATTTATTGAAGGAGCAGGGGCTTCCATGAAGCTGATCCCAGCTGATATTGAAAATTTCCAGATAGATTTCGATGCCTTTAAACAGGCCATCAACGAGCATACAAAAGGGGTACTGGTCAACTCCCCGAACAATCCGTGCGGTGCCGTTTACTCAGAAGAAACGGTAAAAAAACTTACTGCAATTCTGGAAGAAAAATCTGCTGAATACAATCATCCGATTTATCTGATTGCCGATGAGCCGTACCGTGAAATCGTTTTTGAAGGTACGTTTGTTCCATATCTTCCGAAATACTATAAAAATACTCTTGTATGCTATTCCTGGTCGAAATCTCTTTCCCTGCCGGGAGAACGTATGGGATACATTGTTGTTCCTGACGAAATGGATGAACATGAGCTTGTCTACGCTGCAATTGCCGGTGCCGGACGCTCTTTAGGATATGTAAACGCCCCGGGATTATTCCAGAGGGTCTGTGCTGCCTGTGCCAGTGAAACAGCGGACATCTCCGTTTATGAGACAAATAAAAATCTTCTCGTAAGCGGGCTCCGTGACATGGGCTATCATGTAGTAGAACCGGGCGGAACATTCTATATGTTTCCTCGCACCCTGATACCGGATGACGTTGCTTTTTGTGAAAGGGCAAAAACAGATTTTAACCTTCTGATCGTTCCCGGAGTCGGTTTCGGATGTCCGGGTCATGCACGGATTTCCTATTGTGTTCCTACCGAACGGGTAAAGCGCTCTCTGGATGTTTTTGAAAAACTTGCAAAGTCTTATCAGTAAACAGTTTCCCATCAGGAGGCACAAATGATAATCGATTTTCACACCCATACTTTTCCGGAGAAATCCTGTGCCCGGATTGTTGATCATCTGGCCCATGTGGCGGCTATCACACCTTATACAGACGGTTCTGTTTCTGGTCTTCTCTCTTCCATGAAAGAGGCCAGGATACGTTACAGTGTGACCCTTCCCGTCATGACAAGACCCGATCAGGTAGAGAAGATCAATTCTTCTCTGATTGAAAATGCCGAATATTTGTTTTCTGAAGGAATAATTCCCTTTGGCGGACTCCATCCGGATTATGAAGATTATAAGGAAGAACTTAAACGCCTTAAAAATGCCGGTATCCGCGGAATCAAACTTCACCCCGCCTATCAGAATGTGGATTTTGATGATATACGGATGTTGAGAATCCTGGACGAAGCTTCCTCCCTTGGCTTGATTATTCTTGTTCACGCCGGAATTGATATCGGCCTGCCCACCCATAATTTCTGTAGTGTCCGTCACATACTCCATGTCTTAAAAGATGTGGCACCGGAAAAACTCATCCTTGCTCATCTTGGAAACTGGGGATGCTGGGATGAAGTAGAATATTACCTGACCAAAGCTCCTCTATGGTTCGATACTTCTTTTTCCTGTGGCAAAATCACACCGCTTTCAGACAGCAGTAAGAAGCCTTATCGAACGGAGCTTCTCTCTTTTGAGGATTTCACCCGCATCGTGCGAAAACATGGCACAAACTTGGTACTTTTTGGCACAGACTCCCCATGGAGCAGTCAAAAGGAATGTGTAAAGCTTCTCGAAGAAATGCCTTTTACCCAAAAAGAAAAAGACCAGCTTTTCTATGAGAATGCAGCAGCTCTGTTAGATTTAAAAGGATAACTTAAAATCAATTTGTCATAAAACCTTATCCTTAATAATAAAAGGCAGGAGACAAACAAGCTCCTGCCTTTACTTCTCATTAATGGATTATTTTGTATACAGATTTCTCTTATCAAGAACTCTGACCGCCTTACCTTCACTTCTTGCGATGGTCTTTGGCTCTAAAACACTGACATTTACCTTAATACCAAGCATGGATTTTAATCCGTGAACGATCTTTTTCTCCCTCTCTGGTACAGCAACGTTCTCTTTTGCCATCTCCGGCGTCATCTCCACCTGGACTTCAATCGTATCATTGTTGCCGACGCGGTCTACTACAATCTGATAGTTTGCCTGATATCCCTGTTTCAAAAGAACAGCCTCAATCTGGGACGGCCATACATTGACACCCTTTACGACCATCATATCATCACTTCTGCCCATCGGCTTGTGCATACGGATATGCGTACGGCCACAGGAGCATTTCTTTCTGGTCAGATAACATAAATCTCTTGTACGATACCGAAGGAGCGGGAAGGCCTTTTTTGTTATACAGGTAAATACCAGTTCTCCCACTTCGCCTTCCGGAAGCACCTCTCCCGTTTCCGGATTAATGATTTCCGGAATAAAATGATCCTCCTGGATGTGCATACCGTTCTGCTCCTCACATTCAAAAGAAACTCCCGGCCCGGATATCTCAGTGAGTCCGTAAATATCATATGCCTTAATTCCCAGAGATTCCTCAATATTATGACGCATCTCTTCCGTCCTTGGCTCCGCACCAAAAATACCGGCTTTTAACTTAATCTTGTCCCTATGTCCCCCTTCATTGATCACTTCTCCAAGATTTGCGGCATAGGATGGTGTACAGCACAAAATTGTGGAACCAAGGTCTTCCATAAACTGGATCTGTCTCTCCGTATTTCCGGAAGACATTGGCAGTGTCAGGCAGCCAACTTTATGAGAGCCGCCATTTAAACCCGGACCGCCGGTAAACAGGCCATATCCGTAAGCCACATGACAGACATCTTCCTTTGTTCCGCCTGCAGCCATGATAGCGCGGGCACAGCATTCTTCCCAGATATCCACATCCCCCTGGGTATAGAAAGCAACAACACGACGGCCCGTCGTGCCACTTGTTGACTGGATGCGTACACATTCCGACAGCGGTACTGCCAGCAGACCGTATGGATATTCATCTCTTAAATCGTCTTTCGTGATAAACGGCAGCTTATGAAGATCCTCAATCCCCTTAATATCTCCCGGCTCCAGCCCGGCTTCCTGCATACGTTTTTTGTAAAACGGCACTCTGTCATAAACATACTGCACCTGCTCCACAAGTCTTTTGCTCTGCAGCTCCTTTAGCTGCTCCACCGGCATTGTCTCAATTTCTGGCTGATAATAATTTCCCATTCTTCTTTCTCCTGTTGTTCTTTATCTATATAAAAGGACCTCCGTTCCTTTTACTTTTCTCCCCTTCCAAGTGCAAATGCTTTCAGATTTAACGAAACAAATTTTTCCGGAACACAATCTCTGATTGCATTTTCCCATTTTTCCACTGGAATATCGAAATATTTGGATAACCGCCCCATAAGGACAATATTCACTGCTTTTGCCGATCCTGCCTGCTCTGCAAGAGAGAGACAATCCATGGCATCTACTCCGATCCCCTGCGCCTCCATTTTTTCAATCAGATTTTCCGGATAATCTGCCGCTCCGGTAATAACCGGCATCGGATCGATCTGCTGGGTATTAACAACAATACGTCCTTCCGGTTTCAGGTATTCCAGATAGCGGGCTGCTTCAAGTTTTTCAAAAGAAACGATAAAATCTGCTTCTCCCCTGTCAATGATCGGAGAATATACTTTATCACCAAATCTTACATATGTAACGACACTTCCGCCCCTCTGGCTCATTCCATGTACTTCTGAAACTTTAACATCATATCCTTCCGATAAGAGCAGGTGTCCTAGTAATTTGCTGGCGAGGAGCGATCCCTGTCCGCCCACTCCGACAATCATAATATTTTTCGTCATTTTCCCTGTACCTCCTAAGCCTGTAATGCATCAAATTTACATAACTGCTGGCATACACCACAGCCAACACATAATGTCGTGTCAATCACTGCCTTTTTACCCTTAACGCTGATGGCAGGACAGCCAAGGCGCATACAGGATTTACATCCGACACAGTTTTCTTTTTCCACTTTAAGCGGAGGGTTATGTTTCACATATTTTAGTAAGGCACACGGACGGCGGCTGATAATTACGGACGGCTCATCGGCAGCAAGTTCTTCTTTCACCACTTTATCGCAGGCATCCAGATCATAAGGATCCACAATACGTACCCGGTTAAATCCCATGGAATGACATAAATCTTCCAGATTAATCTTTCCGGCCGGATCTCCCTTAATGTTATACCCTGTTGTCGGATTCTGCTGATGTCCGGTCATACCGGTGATAGAATTATCCAGAATGATAACTGTTGAATTACTCTGGTTATACGCAATATTTGCAAGGCCGGTCATACCGGAATGCATGAAGGTGGAATCTCCGATCACTGCTACCGTTTTATGCTCGCTCTCCTCTCCCAGAGCTTTGTTAAAGCCGTGGACGGAACTTACGGAAGCTCCCATACACAACGTCATCTCCATTGCATTAAGCGGAGCAACGGCACCTAATGTGTAACACCCGATATCTCCTAAAACCGTACACTTATTTTTCGAAAGCACATAGAATAACCCTCTGTGAGGACATCCGGCACACATCACCGGTGGTCTCTTCGGAAGGCTCTCCTCAAGAGATTTGTAAGCCGGAACTTTCTCCCCAAGTTTCTCTGCGATCAGATTTTGTGAAAATTCCCCTTCCATCGGGAGTACATCTTTTCCTGATACAGCAAGACCGAGCTGTCGACAGTGATTTTCCAGAATAGGGTCGAGCTCTTCAATGACAACCAGTCTGTCTACTTTTGCAGCAAAATCAAGAATCAGCTGATCCGGCAGTGGGTTCACCAGTCCAAGTTTTAAGATGCTCGCATTATCGCCGAACACTTCTTTCGCATACTGATAGCAGGTGGAGGAAGTAATAATTCCTAGTTTCGTATTTCCCATCTCCACACGGTTAAAATCACAATGATTTCCATATTCGATCAACT
>JALFIK010000138.1 GCA_022776205.1 Eubacterium sp. | reverse complement strand
GGTTTTCTGGTGGATACCATTGTGGCAGTGGCAGCCGGATTTCTTCTTTTGGCAGGTGTGGCGAAAACAAAAACATTGAAAAAGCCTGTTGGAATAGTAATGTTGATTGCCTATGTAATATTTTATTTATCTTTTGCAATAGAATTGTAATGAAAAAATAAAAGTATTGTTGTTGATGCCTTTGCCAAATTACAATATACTATAAGAAAAAGCAAAAGGAGGTTGTTTCCATGAAACAATTACGGAAAATGTTCATTGCAGGAATGGCTGTTCTGACACTTGCTGTTCTTTTTGGAGGAGTACCGGTGAAGGCGGCATCCGGTGTAGAGAACATGTATGAGAACACATCTAAAAATACTAAATTTTATGCTGATCTGACCGGAGATAATAAAAAGGATACGATCCGGTTAAAGATGACAGTGGATAAGGAATGTTATTTTGTTCAGAAACTGCGGATTTATGTAAATGGAACAAAAGCATTGACTCTGCGGGATAAAGATAGCTACTACAACGTGAGTGCCACATATATTCATATGTCCAAGACAAAGAATTTCCTTCAGGTCACAGGCCGGGGGGATAATGATTATTGTGCATTAAACCGTATTTACCGTTATGACACAAAAACGAAAAAAATGATTTGTGTATTAGATCTGTCGTCCGATTATCTGGTATCAGATGGCGAGCTGGTGAAGGCAACAAACAAAAAGATTGTCCTGCGTCACAGTTATCAGCCGGCGGAGAGCGGACAGATTCGTTGGAATTACACTTATGTGTATAAAAATAAGAAATTTAAACGAGTATCGGATACAGCGACTGTGAAATCCACATTGGGCAAATTTGTTCAAAAAGATGGATATGAAAAATATTTTGCAAAAAATCAGTTTGTCGCTGCGGACTCTCTTCGTTTTTATACCAGCACGAAGATGAAAAAAACGGCATTTTCTGCGAAAAAAGGAGATGTCCTCACATTAAAAAAGATTAAGATACATGGAAAGAGAATGTATCTTCAATTCCAAAAAGGTAAAAAAACCGGATGGATGGAAGTAAATAAATCAGGCAGCTGGAATAAAACATATTTTTACGGCGTACGTAATCGTCTTGCAGGATGAGTGAACAATATGAAAAAAATAAAATATAAAGTGGTCCATATCTACGAAGAAGATTTTGGATGCGAAGGTCGGCCTGACGGATATACGCCAATGGTAGAAGTTTATTTAAGTCCGCAGGGAACAGAGAAAACCTCAGAGAGGAAAATTCTGCAGGAAGATGCATGGCTTTATGAGCAAAATATTAAGGAAGGCGACCTGGTGGAGTTTGATACGGACAGGCTCCGGCACTGGAACGGATTGGATTAAAAAAGAAAACCCCGGAAATCGGATTGTACCGGTTTCCGGGGATTTTTTTCTCTTAGAAAAATTATTAGATTTCTAATAAATCACTGTATGCTTTCAGGGCACCGTCTGTATCGTGGGCAAGAACGCGTTTCGCAAGAACTTTACCAAGCTGAACCCCTTCCTGGTCAAAGCTGTTTACATTCCATAAAAATCCCTGGAACATAATCTTGTTCTCAAAGTGTGCCAATAAAGCACCAAGAGATTCCGGTGTGAGCTGTTTTCCAATGATAATGCTCGATGGGCGTCCGCCATCAAACTTCTTATTCAGATCCTCGTCATCCTTACCGCAGGCAAAAGCAACGATCTGGGCGGCTACGTTCGCACATAACTTTTTCTGGCTTGTGCTGCCCTCAATCTCCACATCCATACCAATCTGGCTGTCTTTAAATCCAACAAACTGTAATGGAATGATGTCTGTTCCCTGGTGTAATAACTGATAGAAAGAATGCTGGCCGTTTGTTCCCGGCTCGCCGAAGATCGTCGGGCCTGTTACATAATCAACCGGTTCTCCGAAACGGTTTACAGATTTACCGTTGGATTCCATATCACACTGCTGTAAGTGTGCAGGGAAACGGCTTAATGCCTGAGAATATGGTAAAACGGTTGTAGACGGATATCCCTGAACATTTCTTTCATATACACCGATTAATGCGTCTAACATATCCGGATTTTCCAAAATATTTTCGTTTGTAGCAAGTTTATCTTCCTCTGCAGCACCATTAAGCACTCTTGCAAAGATATCCGGTCCGAAGGCAAGGGAAAGAACAACACCGCCTACTGCAGAAGAAGAGGAGAAACGTCCGCCGATGAAATCATCCATGAAGAATGCCTCGAGATATTCGTCACTCTTTGCAAGTGGGGATGTCTCACTTGTTACAGCAAGCATATGTTTGGATGGATCAAGACCTTCTTTTGTAAGTGCATCCTTTACAAAAGCGGCATTCGTAAGAGTCTCCAGGGTTGTTCCGGATTTGGATACAACGATAAACAGGGAGTGAGCCACATCAATGGAATTAAGAACAGCTGCCGCATCGTCCGGGTCAACATTACTGATGAATTTTGCTTCCATCTTTGCAGTATTATTTGCCTTTGCCCAGTTCTCTAAAGCGATATATAAAGCACGAGGGCCTAAATCGCTTCCGCCGATACCAATCTGAACAACCGTGGTGAATTTCTCTCCGGCTTCATTGGTAACTTCTCCTGCGTGGACTTTCTTTGCAAAGTCGGCTGCCTTTTCCTGCTGGGACACATAAAAATCACGTTTGTTCACGCCATCAACGATGACATCCTCTCCGAGCTGTCTGCGAGCAAGATGATGAAGAACGTGACGTTTTTCGCCGGTATTGATAATCGCACCGTTATATAATTCTGCAAATTTATCCGTAAGTTCTGCTTCCTTTGCAAGATCTGCCAGTGCAGCAAGTACGGTATCATCCACCTCTTTTGCAGCATAATTGAAGCTTAAGCCTTCTGCCATTGGGGTGCTGTACTTTGCCACACGCACGGCACCGTTCTCTCCGGTCATCGCTTCCTTAATGTCTACATGGTTCTTCAGTCCTGCAAGCTTATCAAAAGCTGCCAGTTTGTCAAGGTTTTTCCAGGTTGCCATAAATGAATCCTCCTTAGTTAATGTGATTATACTACTTTCTTTGTTAATTATACTAAAAATAAAATATGATTGCAATGGATTGGAAAAAAATATGAAAAAAAACCATGAAATTTAAGAAAGTAAAAGTATGCTGTAACAAAAAATCTTCTTTTTCTTGTGACACGGTTTTAAATATGATATATTATTAAACAGAAATTGTAATTATAAAAAGGGAAAAAAGAACGAGGGAACTTATGACGACGTTAAAACATATATTAGAAATGGAGGAGATTCTTGCATACATAATGAATCATTTGGAGGAAGATCTCCCGGTATCCCGGACAGCAGAATATTTTCAATATAATGAAGCCTATTTTTCGAAAAAGTTCAGCGATTATTTTGGAATGCCCTATGGAAAATTTCTTGCCGGGCTCCGTCTGAGAAAAGCAGCAGAGGAGATTACAGAAGGCAAGACGACATTTAAAGAGATCGCAAGAAAATACGGTTATGGGGATACCCGGTCCTTTTCGAAAGCATTTAAAAGAGAAATCGGTATGTCTCCAAGACAGTTTCGGGAAGAAAATGTGAGCGTTCCGGATATGCCTCCAAGGGAGACAATCAATGGACATACTATAAAAATACAGTATCTGACGATAAAGGGATTTCGGATGGCTGGAAGGAGGATACCGGGGGAGGGGGGAAAACAACCGGATATCCTGGAGGAATGTGCCTATCCCTTTGAATATGATGCAAAATGTAAAGAAGAGGGAATCAATCTGGAAAGCGAGATCCTTCAGATTGGGATGTGGCTGCATACCAGGGAAGGAGAGATTTACTATTTTATGGGACCGGCACTCTTTGAAGGCCAGCCTGTACCGGAGGGAATGGAACTTTTTGACGTAACTCCCGGGGAATATGCGGTTTTTTCTGTGGAGAGGGATGCAGACCGGGAGACAATGCTTAAGATCCAGAGACTTATGGTTCGTTATGCAGTAAAAGAATGGAGAATGATGAACCGGAAAGAAACAGACCGGATGGCATTTACTTTCGAGGCATTTGATAAAAACTATACATATTTTTGCCTTCCCCTGGTAAAAGGTATGCTGAAACAGTCAACCCGGGAAGAAAAAGAAACGAGGGGAATTGACAAGTGGATTGATTATATCGACGGGCATATTACCGAGGATATTTCTGTCCATGACATTGCCATGTCCGTACATTATTCGGAAACCCATTTCCGTGAAATTTTCAAGAGTTATTATGGAATGTCACCGGCAGAATATATCCGGAAGCGGCGTCTTTTTCTGGCAGCTGATGAGATTAAAAAGGCGCAGAACCAGCGTGAGATTAAAAAAGCGGCAAATAAATACCATTTTCATTCAGAACAGACTTTCCGGGAGCAGTTTTACAATGAATTTCAGGTCAGCCCGGAAGAATATGCCCACACAGATTTTAAAGTGATTAATCTGGATCAGTATTATTCGGCCCATAAGGAACAGATAAGAGTTACTTTCTGCGAGGAGACAGAGACGAAAATGGCAGGGATATCCTTACGAAACTGTGAGTCAGAGGAAGAAAAACAGGGGGATCTTGATATCCCCGGGCTTGCCGGATATTTTATGATACATGATACGGAACCGGTCAAAAAAAGCCGCTATTCCTGTAAAATCCGTGGGCAGGAGAATAACATGGCACTCTGGGCCCCTTCGGCAGATGGCAAAGGGTACGACTATATCATCGGACCGGTGGTGGAATCATTCGACGATCTGCCGGAGGAGATGGAAAAGATTACAGTGGAAGGAGGGAGATATGCGGTTTTTGAAACTCTTGCAAAAAGAGATGAAAACAACCTGGCAGAAAGCTACCGGATGTTGTCCCGCCTGGTCTTTTTTGGCTGGGTAAAAGAAAACCGGGTACGGGTAAACTTAAGTAAACCGACCTATGTCCGGTATTTTGGACAGAAACTGCGTTTTTATGTACCGGTGTACAGTTAAAAAATGACAGCAAAAAAAGGAAAATCAAAACGGAAAAAGTTGCACAATATTTGATGCTTCAAACAATAAAAGGCACATAAAAATGCAAAATAAATGCCATATTGGAAAAACATATCAAGAATTTAGCAAAAATAAAGAACTATATTATAAAATCTATGATTTCAGACCCCTTTGTAGTTGCTAAAAGGGGTTTTTTTCATGTTATAATTTTCAATGTCGAAAAAAGTGATGTGAAAAATCGAACAAATACATACAACAAAATATTACTTACCTTTGTGAGATTTTACATAAAAATGGTCAGTAGAGGAACAAAACAGGAGAAATTTATGAAAAAGAGAAGAAAGTATGGAGTATGGCTGCTGGTATTTATGCTTGTATTTTCCCAGCTGTCTTATAGTGGTAATCAGATCTTTGCAAATGCCCAGTCATCGGAGAAAGTGACGGAAGAAAAGGAAAAATCCATGTCATCCGATGAGAAGAAAGAAGAGGCGAAAAAGTCAGACAAAACCGAAGAAGAAAAAAAAGATTCGAAGAAACCGGAGAATTCCGAAGACAAAAAAGAAGAGGCGGAGGGGACAGAGAAAGAGTCGGAGAAGCCGAAAGATAAAGATGCATCGGATGAGAAAGAATCCGAGACAACGAAAGGCAAAGATGAGACCACGAAAGATGATTCGCAGGAGTCATCGCCAAAAGAAACAACCGAAGCGACCACGCAGAAAAAAGAAGAGACGACAAACGGGAAAGAGGACAACGCAGGCGAAAACAATGGTGAGACATCTACTTCCAAGGAAGATCAGCAGAAAGAAACCAGACCGGCAATGAAAAAGGCAAAAACGCTGGATGAAGAAGATGCGGAGGAAGAGGAAAAGACAGAAAAAAGCCGCTCTTATAATGTGAAGATTCAGCCGGTGGATAAGGAAACGCAAGGTAGCATTTCCGGTGCCTCAATTACGATGGAAAAATCGACGGACCCGCAGATACCCGGTTCCTGGACATCCGTAAGATCGAGTGGCTCCGGACAGTATCAGTTATCTGATAAAGAAGAAGAGAAAGACTGTTATTACCGCTTCAGTATTAAGGCAAAAGATTACTATCCATTTACAAGCGAGATCTTTTCTTTTACGCAGGATGCCAATCCTTATTTTGATCTCGGTTCGATTAAAGACGGAAATATTACCATTCAGGCGAAAATGAAGAAAAGACCGGAGCAGTACCGGGTGACGATTAAAGCGGTGGATGAGCAGGGAAAGC
>JALFIK010000125.1 GCA_022776205.1 Eubacterium sp. | reverse complement strand
GGCCTTTGGTTCAATCTTTACCAGTTCTGCCAGCGGATCCTGCCGGCGCCTTGCAATCGATGCGGCACTTCTCTGTCCCACGTCAAAATCCGGGAATTCTTCTGTTGCCAGTTTACTGGCAGAATACACGGATGCTCCCGCTTCATTGACAATGACATAAGAAACTTCTTCCGGTATTTCTTTCAAAAATTCTGCAATAATCTGCTCAGATTCCCTGGAAGCAGTGCCGTTTCCAAGACTGATAACGGAGATACCGTATTTTTTTATCAGCTGATGAAGAGTTTTTTTGGCTTCTTTTACTTTATTCTGCGGTTCCGTGGGATAAATAACCACCGTATCAAGTACTTTCCCCGTCGGGTCCACAACAGCAAGTTTACATCCGGTGCGAAAGGCCGGATCCCATCCGAGAACGGTTCTTCCCTCCATCGGGGGCTGCATGAGAAGCTGTTTTAAATTTTTCCCAAAAACCGAAATGGCACCCTCCTGTGCATTCCGGGTAAGTTCTGCCCGGATATCTCTCTCAATGGACGGTGCAATCAGACGTTTGTACGCATCTTCTACCGCCTCTTCCATAAAGATTTTCGTCTGTGGATTATCCCGGACAAGCGTTTTGTCCAATGCCCGGATAATCTGCTCTTCCGGTGCCTCGATTTTTACAGTAAGAAATTTTTCTTTTTCTCCCCGGTTAATGGCAAGAATCCGGTATCCGGTAATCTTTGATAAGGGTTCCCGAAAATCGTAATACATCTCGTAAACACTGGAAGCTTTCTCATCTTTGGCCTTTACCGTAAGATACCCTTCCTTCATCGTGCACTTTCGGATACTCTCCCGGTAATCTGCCTGATCTGCGATCATCTCCGCAATGATATCCCTGGCTCCGTCGAGGGCTTCTCCTGTATCCGCAACATTGTTTTCTTCGCTGATGAATGCATCGGCCTCCTCTTCCATGCTCCGTCTGGTCTTTTGCAAAAACAGAAGGCTTGCCAGTGGCTCCAGACCTTTTTCCTTCGCCATCGTCGCCCTCGTCCTTTTTTTGGGCCGGTAAGGACGGTACAAATCTTCCACGGCAACCATTGTCTCTGCGGCAAGAATTTTCTTTTCCAGTTCCGGTGTCAGCTTTTCCTGCTGGGCAATCACGGAGATTACCTGTTCTTTTTTTTCTTCCAGATTTCTCAAATAAACCAGTCTTTCACTGAGATTACGAAGGACTTCATCATTTAATCCTCCTGTCGCTTCTTTTCGGTATCGGGCAATGAAAGGGATGGTATTTCCCGCATCGATGAGTTCCACTGCTGCCTGAACCTGGCTTTTTTTTACCCCAAGTTCTCCTGCAAGCTGACTGATCATATCCATACTGTCTGTTTCTCCTCACTGTCTGTTATATGCTATTTTTGACTGTCTTTTTTTGCTGTGGCAACCCAGCGCAGATAGGCATTCATAAAAGGATCAAGATTTCCATCCATCACACTTTGCACATTGCCGGTCTCCTCCCCGGTTCTGTGATCTTTCACCATCGTATATGGCTGCATGACATAAGAACGGATCTGATTTCCCCATCCATTGTCTGTGACTTCTCCCCGGATATCCGACAATTTTTCCCTGTTTTCCTGTTCTTTGATAAGATATAGCTTTGCCTTTAACATCTGCATCGCCTTGTCCTTGTTTTTATGCTGGGACCGCTCATTCTGGCACTGTACGACCACTCCTGTCGGTATGTGGGTAATCCGGATTGCCGAATCCGTTTTATTGATATGCTGTCCACCTGCTCCACTCGAACGATACGTATCAATACGAATATCCTCATCGGCAATCTCTACAGAAAGATCTTCCTTGATATCCGGCATGACGTCACAGGAGGCAAAAGAAGTCTGTCGCTTTCCCGCTGCATTGAAGGGGGAAATCCGTACCAGACGGTGTACTCCCTTTTCCGATTTCAGGTACCCAAAGGCATTTTCCCCCTCCACCTCAAAAGTAATCGACTTAATTCCCGCCTCATCACCATCAAGATAGTCCAGAACTTCCGTGCGAAATCCATGACTTTCTGCCCATTTTGTATACATACGGTACAGCATTCCGGCCCAGTCACACGATTCCGTCCCGCCTGCTCCCGCATGAAGGGTGACAATAGCATTATCTGCGTCATACTCCCCGGAGAGGAGTGTTTTAATCTTTAGCTCATCAAACCCGGTTTCAAACTGCCCCATCATATCTTCAATTTCCGGAATGAAGCTCGTATCCTCCTCCTCATCCCCGATTTCGATCATTGTTGTAATATCATCGATCATGAGTTCCAGGGCATGATATGCCGATACCGTATCTTTCAGGTTTTTCACTTTTCTCGTGATATCCTGGGCCCTCTGGGGATCATTCCAGAAACCATCTTCCTTCATTTCATTTTCCAGTTCGCTAATCTGCTCATGTTTATGAGTAAGATCCAGGGAACTTCCCAGTTCTTTCATTGGCTCTTTATACTGGTTTACTGTAAATTTATACTGTTCTAATTCTACCAATTTGCAAAATCCTTTCTACTTCGAATGATTTGCACAGTTTCCTGTTACAAAATAAAGAAAGGCACAGTGCCTATTTCTTCGCAGGTGTGTTTCCAGACATCTGCTGCAAAATATTCACTGTGCGAAACTTATCCTGCTTTAATTTGCAAATCTGCCACAGCAGTTCTTATATTTCTTCCCGCTTCCGCATGGGCATGGAGCATTTCGTCCGATTTTTGCTTCCTTTCTGCGATAAGGGCTTCTTCCCACAACACCGTCTTTGTTCGTTCCGGTCGCTCTGGCAACCTGCTCTCTTTCCACTTTCTGCTCAATCTGCACATGCATCAGTGCACCGACTGTGTCATGACGAATATTCTTTGTCATCTCTTCAAACATTTCATAACCTAAGAACTTGTACTGAACAACCGGATCTTTTTGTGCATAAGACTGCAGGCCGATACTCTCACGTAACTGATCCATATCATCGATATGACTCATCCACTTGCTGTCGATTACCTTTAAGAGAATCACTCTCTCCACTTCCCGGATACCGTCATTAAAGAGGGCTGCATCTTCCTGACCAAGTTCCACATCCTCGTCCGGCATATTAACTTTGGCAAATTCGTTGAACTCCTTCTCTCTGGCATGATATATTGCCATCGCCTCATCCTGAAGACGGGAAATAAATTCTTCTTTCTGATTCTTCTCTATTTCCTCTTCTGTCAGGGTGATCGGCTCTAACGGAATCTTCTTTCTTAAGGATTCATTCAATTCGATGAGATTAATGTTCTTTAAGTCCTGGTCACCCAGTGCCATGTTCACATCATCGACAACGACATCCTTAATCATCTTATATACAACATCACGCATGCTCTCTCCATCAAGCACACGACGTCTTTCTGCATAAATAACTTCTCTCTGGTCATTATTTACCTGGTCGTAGTCAAGAAGATTACGACGGATACCAAAGTTGTTATTCTCAATCTTCTTCTGGGCTTTTTCAATCTGTTTTGTGATAGTCTTATGCTGAATCTCCTCGCCTTCCGGGATCTTTAATGCTTTATAAACACCCATCATACGCTCGGAACCAAACAGGCGCATGAGATCATCTTCCAGGGAAAGATAGAATTTAGACTCTCCCGGATCACCCTGCCGTCCGGAACGGCCGCGCAGCTGATTATCAATTCGACGGCTCTCGTGTCTTTCTGTACCGATGATCTTGAGACCACCCAGTTCAGCAACACCCTCTCCAAGCTTGATATCCGTACCACGACCTGCCATATTCGTAGCAATGGTTACGGCTCCCTTTTCTCCGGCATGGGAAATAATCTCCGCTTCCAGCTCATGGAACTTCGCATTCAGCACATTATGCTTTATTCCACGCTTTGTAAGCATCTGGCTTACCTCTTCGGAAGTATCAATATTGATCGTACCAACCAAAACCGGCTGTCCCTTCTCATGGGATCTTACGATATCATCAATCACTGCATTCAGTTTTTCTTTCTTTGTCATAAAGATAGAATCTTCATGATCCACACGAATCATCGGCTTATTCGTCGGAATTTCCACAACGTCCATTCCGTAGATATCCATAAACTCTTTATCTTCCGTCATGGCAGTACCAGTCATACCGGCTTTTTTCTTATATTTATTAAAGAAATTCTGGAATGTGATCGTGGCGAGCGTCTTGGATTCTCTGTTTACCTTTACATGTTCTTTCGCCTCGATTGCCTGATGAAGTCCATCCGAGTAACGGCGACCCGGCATAATACGTCCGGTAAACTCATCAACGATGAGGACTTCATTATCTTTTACCACGTAATCTCTGTCGCGGAACATAAGGTTATGGGCACGAAGTGCCAGGATAATGTTATGCTGGATTTCCAGATTGTCCGGGTCTGCCAGGTTTTTAATGTGGAAGAAATTCTCTACCTTTTTCACACCTTCCTGGGTAAGCATAACCTGTTTGTCTTTTTCATTTACGAGGAAATCCCCATCTTCCTCGATATCAATTCCCATGATGGCATCAATCTTGGAAAGTTCTCCGTCGGAAGAACCTCTCTGCATCTGTCTTGCAAGAACATCACACGCCTTGTAAAGATCTGTGGATTTTCCGCTCTGACCGGAAATAATAAGAGGTGTTCTCGCCTCATCAATAAGAACGGAGTCGACCTCATCGACGATGGCATAATTCAACTCTCTCTGTACCAGATCCTGCTTATAAATTACCATGTTATCACGCAGGTAATCAAATCCCAGTTCATTATTGGTAATGTAAGTAATATCACAGTTATAAGCTGCCTGACGCTCTGCCGTATCGTAACTGTTAAGAATCACTCCGACACTAAGACCCAGGAACTGGTGTACCTTACCCATCCAGTTGGCATCTCGTTTTGCCAGATAGTCATTCACAGTAACGATGTGCACGCCTTTCCCTTCCAGGGCATTCAGATAAGCCGGAAGTGTGGATACGAGCGTCTTACCTTCTCCGGTCTTCATCTCAGCGATACGTCCCTGATGTAAAATAATACCACCTATCAGCTGTACACGGTACGGTTTTAAGTGAATGGTTCGGTCAGCCGCTTCTCTGACTACGGCGAATGCCTCCACTAAAATATCATCCAGTGTTTCTCCGGCTGCAAGGCGGTCCTTAAACTCCTGTGTTTTTGCCTTTAGCTCCTCATCACTCAGTGCCTGCATCTTCTCGTCGAGCGCTTCGATGGCATCAACGTATTTTATAATTCTTTTGATTTCCTTTTCACTTTTGTTTCCAAAAAGTTTATCAACAAAACCCATACGAACCTCCTATATGGTATTCTTTCCTATTTTTAAACATACATCCTATATTGTAACATTGAACCTGGCACATGTCAAGTTGATAA
>JALFIK010000111.1 GCA_022776205.1 Eubacterium sp. | reverse complement strand
CGGAAACGGCAGGCAGTCTGCCAGTGGAGAGAGATAAAGCAAAAGGGGATTACCTATCTTTCCTATTTTAGCCAGTCTCAATATCCTCAATGCCTTCGTCAGATTTCCCAGCCTCCTAAACATCTTTTTATTAAAGGAAAGTGCCCGGATGAGGAGCGGATTTCTATTGCCATTGTGGGGGCAAGGGAATGCAGTCCCTATGGCAGAGACATGGCGAGACTTTTTGGTTATCGTCTGGCGGAAGCCGGTATAAATGTCATCAGCGGAATGGCAAGAGGAATTGATGGCTGGGGACATCAGGGGGCACTGGAAAGTGGGGGAAATACATTTGCAGTGCTTGGCAGTGGTGTGGAAGTCTGTTACCCGGCAGAGCATCGTCGGCTTTATGACAGTATTGCTATCCACGGTGGAATTATTTCAGAACTTCCCATTAATATGAAGGCACAGAAAACATTTTTTCCTCTTCGAAATCGGATTATCAGTGGTCTGTCTCAGGGGATTCTTGTGGTAGAAGCAAAAGAGAGAAGTGGTTCCCTTATTACGGCAGATGCTGCGCTGGAACAGGGAAAAGATGTTTTTGTAATACCGGGAAGGATTGGAGATGTGTTAAGCGAGGGGTGCAATCGCCTGATTCGTCAAGGTGCTATTCCGGTTTTATCCCCTATGGATATTCTGGAATACTATGGAATTTGTTCATATAATAGTATAGAAGAAACAGCGAAGAAAGGAGCCGGCCTGGTTGGTTTGCTGGGGGTGACACCAACACACATAAACGACATTATGCGCCAATCGGGCAAAACACCGGCAGAGGTGTTGAAAATTTTGTCGAAATTAAAAAGTAGTGGTATTATACGGGAAGTTTCCCGGGGATATTTTATAAAATGCTAATAGAAAAAGTTTGTAAAATTTAATATTTTCCTTGAAAGTCTGAAAAAAATGGTGTATGCTTTTTCTTGTTGTAATCCCATCTTTGACAGTTGATAAATGACAAAACAGCCCCAAAGCCTTTATTTATAGGCTCTGTGGCTGTTTTTTCGTTTGCATCGATATGTACTATTTTTTCGATTTTGTGCTATTTATCTTTTTTGTCTTTGAAATAATCCCTCGCATGGAGGCTTTTGATACAAATTCAAAGTCTGTTCTAAAACCAAATGTACTATGAAGAGAATCTGTCAGCTTAGTACGTTTGTAAGATGGAATATAACCACTTTCTTTGCTTAATAGTGTCATGTTCATACCACGTAGTGTTTCCAAAATCTGATCACATGTAAACCTTTCCTCCAGTTTCTTTTCTAATAATCTATAGACTAAGAGACTGATATAGCACGTAAGAAAGTGTGCTTTGATACGGTCATCTCTCTGTACATAAACAGGTCTGGCTTCAAAATCGGATTTCATGATTCGAAAGTTCTCCTCGATTTCCCAACGTTGCTTGTTAATCTTAATGATTTCAGCCGGGTTATCTTCAAGATTTGTTACAACTGCATAAAAACCATCATACATTGCTTCTTCACAAATGCGTTCTTCGTTCAATTCATAAATAGATTTATCTGCGATTTCACCATCTGATGTAATGGAGGTTTTTTGAATGAACCGTGCAGGATCATTTTGATTCTTTCCTCGTCTGCATTTACCAGGAGACTGCATCATTTTCAGTGCACGCTCAATCTGACGACTACGAATTTTTTGTTGATAAGCTTTATATTTAGGTGAGTAAGTAATAATAATCGTTTCATCCATATCTCCGGTCACAAGAGGTACTTCTTTGTAATAAACGGTGTTGTATACTTCGTGATCCGTTTCATCGAGAGTTCTTAAATCAATCATTTTGTTAGAGCCGGGAACTCTGAACTGAGTAGGCTTCAGAGCAATATCCCGTTCTTCCTTTTTCATTTTTTTCAAGGAGTACGTAATCACGTACGAGCGATTTCCGAAACTGTTTAGAAAACGATTTTTCACACTACCCAAACCGGCATCGGAACAAAAGATGAACTCGCTGCAGTCAAAATCCCGGATTACTTTTGTTTCTAATGGTTTCAGCGTAAGCTGTTCGTTTTGATTTCCGGGGAAAATATCAAAAGCAAGAGGAATACCATCGGCATCCATAAAAAGTCCCATGGTAACGATGGGATTGGGTCTGTGCTCTTTGCTTTTGCCATATTTTTTATTACCGCTTTCTTCTTCAATTTCAAAATAATAATTCGTGCAATCGTAATACAAAACCTTTGAATTTCTGTGGTGAACAAAGTTTGAATTACGATAAAGTTCTTCTTGAATGTAATCCGATTCTTCCGCCATAACAGAGAGTGCCCGGTATATATTTTGCAAAGAATACTTCGGAGGTTCTAAAAGAGAATGGCAGAAAGCATAGCTGCTCATTTTACTGGAAGGCGACAGGATTCTTGCATAAATCAAATCCGTAAGGATGGCATGAAAATCATAAGTAAATTTATGACGGTTGCGTATGTTTCTGCAAATATTATCTAATCTTAATTCAGAACATAACTGTTGCAAAAAAAGATAGCCTACGTTAAATAAACGTTCTTCCTCCAATGGAATGCGTGCTGTTTGAGAGAAAATAACAGAAATTTTTTCTCTTTGTTGGTTATAAAGAGCAGTTTCTTTGGCAGCTTCTGCTTTGGCCCAGGCCATCAATTCTTCTTTGTCGCCTGAAAACTTTTCTAAAAGGTCATTGTACTTCCCAAGTTTTTTGTAAATGCGCGAAGACGATTTTCCGTTCTCTTTTCTATAAGACTGATAAATATATACGTCCTTATTTTTTGGACTACCAGTAATGTTTACATACATGACAAATCACCTCTTGTCACTATTATAACACACAAGTACAAACAAGTACATACAAAAACATAAAATTTGACAAAAAAATAAGCCGGAAATGGCTTGAATAAAAGTTCTTTTATAATATTTCTAAAATGGAAGTGTCAAAGACCCGATTAAAGGAAGAGATGGCCGAGAAAGAAGGTTTTGATAAGGTAAACTTTACAGGGAGTTTTTATACCGATGAAGAATATCCGGGATGTCCGTACTGTGG
>JALFIK010000110.1 GCA_022776205.1 Eubacterium sp. | reverse complement strand
AAGAGAAAAACTTCAGAATGAATACGATGAGCTGGAAAGAAAAATTAAGGAATTAGAAGAAATTTTATCAGATGAGAAAGTTCTTCTGGGAGTAATCCGGAAGGAAATTTTAGTGATCCGGGATAAATTCGGGGATGACAGACGAACCTCTATTGAGATGGATGTGGAGGATTTGAGTGATGAAGCTCTGATTCCGAGAAAAGATACGGTGATCACATTCTCAAAGCTTGGATATATCAAGAGAATGACGCCGGACAACTTCCACAGTCAGAATAGAGGTGGAAAAGGAATCCGGGGAATGAATATGATCGAAGAAGATAATATAGATAATCTGTTTATGACAAGTACTCACAACTTTATTATGTTTTTTACAAATAAGGGGCGTGTATATCGTCTTAAAGGGTATGAAATTCCGGAAGCAGGAAGGACAGCCCGGGGAGTGAATATCATAAATCTTCTTCAGCTTCAGCCGGATGAAAAAATTACAGCAATTATTCCCCTGGAAGAAGATGGAAAGCAACATTATCTTGTTATGGCAACCAAAAGAGGTCTGATTAAAAAGACGGGACTGGATGAATATAAAAATATTCGAAAAACAGGACTGGCTGCAATTTCCTTGCGAGAGGAAGATGAACTGATTGAAGTAAAGCAGACCGACGAGAACGAAGATATTTTTCTTGTATCCAAAGAAGGACAGTGTATTCGTTTCCATCTTTCTGATGTCCGGGAGACGGGGCGTGTTTCCATGGGTGTGATCGGAATGAAAATAGATGATTCGGATGAGATCATCGGAATGCCGATTTGTTCAGAAGGAGAAGATCTTCTTATCGTTTCTGAGAAAGGTATGGGAAAAAGAACACCTCTTCATGAATTTAGTGTGCAGCACAGAGGAGGAAAAGGACTGCGCTGTTATAAAATCACGGAGAAAACCGGCAATGTCATCGGAGCAAAGACGATAAAGCCTGAGGAAGAAATTATGCTGATAACTACAGAAGGAATCGTAATTCGTATGAAGAGCGAATCTATTTCTATTATCGGTCGAAATACTTCGGGAGTGAAACTGATTAATATCGACAGTGACAGTGATGTTAGAGTAGCGAGTGTTGCCAAAGTGAAATTTTCTGAAGAAGATCTGGAAAATCAGGATATTCCGGAAAAAGATGAGGCCGGAAATGATACAGAAGAATAAGGGGAAGAGAAAATGAAGACAATTCATGTAAATGAAATTTCCGGAAATATAAAGGAAATGTGCATTGAGGCGAATTATTATCTCTCTGAGGATATGAAAGATGCTTTGAATGAAGCGGAAAATAAAGAGGAAAATCCTCTGGGATGTCAGATTTTATGCCAGTTGCAGGAAAATCTTCAAATTGCGGGAAAAGAAAAAATCCCTATTTGTCAGGATACGGGTATGGCTGTTGTTTTTGCAGAAGTGGGACAGGACGTTCATATAGAAGGTGGTTCATTGACAGATGCAATTAACGAAGGCGTCAGACAGGGATATCAGGAAGGATATCTTAGAAAGTCGGTAGTGAATGATCCTTTTATTCGTGAGAATACCAAAGATAATACACCTGCAGTAATTCATTATTCCATTGTTCCCGGTGATCGCCTTACGCTTACTGTTGCACCGAAAGGATTTGGCAGTGAAAATATGAGCCGTGTTTTTATGCTAAAACCGTCGGATGGAATGGAAGGAGCAAAGGATGCAATTGTCTCTGCCGTAAGGGATGCCGGTCCCAATGCCTGTCCGCCGGTTGTTGTGGGCGTTGGAATCGGTGGTACCTTTGAAAAGGCCGCTCTTATGGCAAAACAGGCTCTGACCAGGCCGGCGGGGGAACACTCCGGGATTCCATATGTGAAAGAAATGGAAGAAAAAGTGCTGGAACAAATCAATTCTCTTGGAATTGGTCCGGCGGGTCTTGGAGGAAGTGTTACCGCTCTGGCAGTGAATATTAACACATATCCTACGCATATTGCAGGGCTTCCTGTGGCAGTAAATATGTGTTGTCATGTAAATAGACACATAGTAAGGACGTTATAAGAAGGAGACAGGGTTAATGAAGAAACAAATTCAGGTTCCTCTTACACAGGAAGCTATTAATTCTTTACATGCCGGAGATTATGTGTATCTGTCGGGAGTTCTCTTTACAGCAAGAG
>JALFIK010000105.1 GCA_022776205.1 Eubacterium sp. | reverse complement strand
CTCTTGCTTCGCGTAATGCGGATGGTCTCATGATTATCTGCGTCCTCTTCCATAAATTCGTCCGTAAATCTTCCCTCACCTTTTCCGTAATTGGAAATCTTAGTCTTATATTTCCGGATCATCCTCTCGAGCACATCCACTGCCATGTCAATGGATACATACATATCCGTACTTGACTGTTCCGCTCTTAAAATCGTTCCCTTCATCGGGATTGTTGCTTCCACCGTCTGATTATCCTTCTGTACGCTCAATGTGACCTGAACCTCTGTTTCCGGAGTAAAGAACTTGTCCAGCTTACTGAACTTATCATGGATTGCTTTTTTAAGTCCTTCGGAAACCTCCAGATTCTTTCCGTAAATAATATAACGCATATGATCACACTCCTTTTTTCTAATAATATAATTATTATATCAACAATTCCTCCTGCTTGCAATGAATTATTTCTATTTGCATACAGTGTATTGATAAATAATAAACAAAACAGATGTTTCGGATTGACGAATTTGTCCACCTGCTTTTTCCACAGTCTCCACTGTGGATAATGTGGATAACTTGGTGGATAACTCTGTTTATCGACATTTTTCATCTTTTTTTCTCGTGGATAACGCTTAAAAGTTATCCACCCCTTTTGTTTCTTGATTTTGGAAATTGTATTTTTATGGAAATTTTCTTCGTCATTCTGCACAATTTTCCCTTAAAATTATTAAAAATTGCTGTTTTAATTATTGTCTGAAATTATAGGAAAAGAATTCTTATTCTCTTACTTTTTCTGAAAAAGAGAGAATATTACTCCTGTAAAAATACAGAAATCACTGAGGTTAAATACCAGTTTTCCAAGCCTCTTCCCCAGGAGTTTCGGAAACCGGATATAGTCTGTCACACTCCCTTTCTTCAGACGGTCGGTAAAGTTACAAAGGCCGCCTCCGAAAATCAGGGAAAGCCCGATACCCGGCATGGTCACGCTTCCTTTTTGGCTTTCCCGGCCCAGCAGCACGAAACAGACCGTGAGACATATGGCACAAAACCCTTTTAGAAATCCCGGATGTCCGTTTAGAAATCCACCCGCTCCTCCTTCGTTTTCGAGCAGTTCGATCTGAACCGGTTTTTTCGTTTTCACCTGTACTTCCGGTTTTTCGGATACGTATTTTTTTACCTCTTTTTTTATAAGCATTTCTGACAAAATTATCGTAAATATAATACCCGAATAAATCAACTTATTTCCCTCCTTTGCATATCTTAAACTATATCTGAAAAAGGAGAACACACCCTTGTCCGAAAAATCATTTTTATCGGTCCGGGGGCTCTCCCACACCTATCATACAAAAAGTGGAGAAACCCCGGCTCTTTCTGATATAAATTTCACGCTTTCCCCCGGTGAATTTGCAGCGATTGTCGGTCCTTCCGGCTGTGGAAAATCCACTCTCCTTGAGCTGATTGCAGGCTTAATTCCGGTCAGAAAAGGGGAAATCTCCTATCCTGCCTGTGAAACTTTTCCGACAATCGGATATATGCTGCAAAAAGATCACCTGTTAGAATATAGAACTATTTATAAAAATATCATTTTAGGTCTGGAAATACAACACCGTCTTACGAAAGATAATATCCATTATGTTACCCGTCTCATGAAACAATATGGCATCTACGATTTCGCCTCGTCCTATCCCGGCGAACTTTCCGGAGGAATGCGGCAACGGGCTGCCCTGATCCGCACCCTAGCCATCCGTCCGGATTTTCTTCTTCTCGACGAACCATTCAGTGCACTTGATTACCAGACTCGTCTGGATGTATCCGATGATATTGTAAATATTATCCGTAAGCAGGAAATAACCGCCCTTCTTGTCACTCACGATCTGTCGGAAGCCATCAGCACCGCTGACCGGGTCATCATTTTTACAAAACGGCCAGGCCACATCCGGTCTGCCATTCCCATCGATTTTGGAACCACGGAAAAACTTTCCGGCAGAAAAGCACGCCTCCACCCGAAATTCCAGAACTACTTTGATCAGATTTGGAAGGAGTTGAAATCGGATGAATAAAAAAAGCGAACGGAAATTATCCGCAGCCCAGATCCAGTATTTAAAAAAAACAAGACAACATAAAAATTTCGTCTTGTTTTTTCAGATCTTTTTATTAATATTTCTAATTTTTCTCTGGGAAATCGCTGCGAAAACCGGGCAGATCAATTCCTTTATTTTCAGCAGTCCCTCCCGCATGGTTTTGTGTGCAAAAGATCTTTTCATAAACGGCCATCTTTTTACTCATATTGCCATCACTTTGTCAGAAACTTTTGCCGGTTTTTTCCTCGTGTCCGCCATCAGTCTTCTTACCGCCATACTCTTGTGGTGGAACCGGACTTTATGCGAGATCACGGAACCTTATTTTGTCATACTAAACAGCCTCCCGAAGTCTGCCATGGCCCCAATCTTCATCGTCTGGCTTGGCAATAATATGAAAACGATCATTGTGACTGCCGTTTCTGTGGCGATTTTCGGAAGTGTCTTAAATTTGTTTACAAGCTTTCTATCCACAGACCCGGATAAATTAAAACTGATCCGTACTCTGGGAGGCAGCCGGGGAGACTGCCTTACCAAAGTCGTTCTTCCCATAAATCTGCCAACAATTTTAAGCGTTTTTAAGGTAGATATCGGACTGTGTCTTATCGGTGTTGTCATCGGGGAATTTCTTGCTGCCAGACAGGGACTTGGTTATCTTATTATATACGGTTCCCAGGTATTCCTCTGTGGTTTTTCTTTTCTAGAAAATGATACTCTTATCCCAGATCGACTTTCAGGTCTCCCTCTTTGATGAGTCCTTTCTTTCTCATAATTTTCCCAATCGCCCAGCTTAACAGAATCGGAAGAATAAAACAAAGCAATATCATTCCCACCCAGTCCATGGCTCCGGGAGCATATCCCTCAGGCATATTTGACCAGCCGGTAATAATGCCAATCGGGCCGACAAGACCGGAGGTTCCCATTCCGGAAGATATTGCCGCCCCATTATTCCGGAGGCTGAACACGCAGGTGGCAACTGGTCCTAAAATCGCAGAGGTAAGCACCGGAGGAATCCATAATACCGGCTTTTTCATGAGATTCGGCACCTGCAGCATGGACGTTCCCAGTCCCTGGGCAACAAATCCCCCAATTCCGTTATCCGGAAAACTGATTGTGGCAAATCCCAGCATATGACAGCAACAGCCAACCGTCGCTGCACCACCTGCCAGAGCAAGACCATTCCATACTTCCATGGAAACACTTCCATCTGCAACACCCAGCAAAACGGCTCCCCCGCTGATTCCGACAGCTGCACAGATTGCCGCGGAGCTGATTGGAAGAGTCAGTACGATTCCCACGACAACAGAAATGATGATTCCCATGAAAAATGGCTGTAAATTCGTTGCCCATCCGATGAATGTCCCGAGAGAATCACAGATTGTTTTGAAAATGGGAGCAAGAACCATGGCACATCCAACACCCACACCGATGGTCACGGCAGGGGTAACCAGAATATCTATCTTCGTTTCCTTCGAGACAAGTTTTCCAACCTCACAGGCTATGATTGCCACAAACAGCACGGCAAGGGGACCGCCCGAACCTCCCAGCGTGTTTGTCGCCTGCCCTACCGCACAAAGAGAGAAGAGTACCAGGGGCGGTGCCTGCAGGGAATACCCGATGGCCGCCGCCATGGCCACACCGGTTACCATCGTCGCATAATTACCAATCTGCCATAAAATCCAGCAAAAATGATTCAGCCCATTTAATGTGGCAACTTTTGCATCAAGCTGTGCCGGATCCGTAAGGGCAGACAAAGTGGCCATCAGACCCTGTGTCCCGATATTTTCTGCCAGCGTCTTCATGATTGTTCCGATAAGCAAAGATGCAAATAACCCGAGAGCCATGGCACTCATGGCATCAATTGCATAGCGCTTAAAAGAAATCTCAACGTTTTTTTTCTTTAAAAAGCTTTCTTTGGTTTTCTCCATTGTTTTTCCTCCTTAAACGGGGGGCAGGCTGCATTCGTTGACTGTTATCCGTCATCTATTTCTGTCTTCTTCACCTGTTTTGCCCCCGGCTTTCTGTCTTTTCGACATTTTGTTCCTATTATACGATATCCAGACCAGTGAATCAATTCATATTTTCTTCTTTTTCAGATAGGAGGCATTCTTAAAGTATCTTTCGCAATCCACTTCAATTTCTTTATCGATCATCGTTCGTTTGTTTCTTACTCTTATTTCTCCTTTTTCGCTTTCCAGCCAGTTTATGGCCGGTAAATCCAAGTGAAAAACCAGACGTCTTCCGTCTATCTCCACGTCCTTTATCATCAGGCAGAACAATGCCGCCAATATTTTATCACCCGACTTCAAAATTTCTGCTGTTTTTTTGACTTTTTCTTCTCTGTTCCTTTTTTCCCCGTCACATCGGCCTGTCTCTTTCTCTATCTGTTCTGCCTCCAGAGAAAGTTCTTGTCTTTTTCGACTGAATTCCTGTTTTGAGATTGTTTCTTCCAAATATAATTCCAGAAGTCTTTCTTCTTTTTTTCTTATCTTGTTAAGAAAGACGGTTCCCATCTTCTCTTCCTCCCGGGGGAACATTTCCATAAAAATCTTTTCTATTTTTTTTATAAAATTTTCTTTATTTTTATAAACAAACAACAAGTTTCCCATCTCTTCCGTCAGTTTTTCCATTCCTTCCTGCCTTAAAAAAATATTTTGACAGCCATTCTCTCCCTTTCCAAATTGTAAATACGTGGAACATTTCCATTCTGTTATTTTTTCCCCTTGCCCGTTTTTTCTTACAGTCTTATAATATGGTTTTTTACATTTTCCGCAGTAAATCCTGCCCCGCAGTAAATCTCGTTCTCTCTTTCCGGCAGGCTTTACGGATTTAACTTTCCGCATAAGAAACATTTTATTCGCCCGCTCCCATAGGGACGGAGAAACGATGGCGGGAACCATTCCCTCATGAATGATCCAATCTGTTTCTGGATTCCGGATTGTTTTTTTCTTCTCAAAATCAAAATGCTGACGATTCATAACAGCAGTTCCTTTAAAAAGAGGATTTTTAATAATCCGGCGGATTGTCGATTCTCCCAGAGGATTCCCGTTCCGGTTTCTCACTCCTTTTTCCGTCAAAATCCTTCTTATGGAGTATGCTCCATATCCTATTGCTGCAAGATGATAGATCTCCCGGACAATATCCGCTTCTTCCTCCATTACAGAAACTGTTTTATCCGGATTTTTCCGGTATCCGTAAGTATTGTTCGTAATAAGAACGGTCGTTCCGTTTTTCTGGCGGAAATCATGGGCCTGATTAATTTTACGGCTTAAATCTCTGGAATACTGTTCTGCGAGAATTGCCCGGATTCCGGAGAGCAGATTGTCATCGGTGCGGTAAAAGACTCTTTCCATATAAAGATAAAGGAGCTTGTCATTGGCGACAAGCTCCTCTGAAAAAAGATACCAGTTTTTTGCACACCGATTTAAGCGGTCTAAGGATTTCACAACGATAATATCAAATTTATCCTTTTTTCTCATATCGGAAAGAAGACGGAGATACTCCGGTCGTTTTTCCCGGGTCGTGGCGCTTTCCATCTCAATATATTCATCGACAAGTTCCCAGCCTTTTGCCTCCACCGCATTCCGGGCCTCTTTTATCTGTATAGACAGGGCATCTTTTTGCACCTGTTCTTTTGTGCT
>JALFIK010000064.1 GCA_022776205.1 Eubacterium sp. | reverse complement strand
TTTTTTCATAAAAATATGGCAGCGATTCCATGCAATCCATGAATCACTGCCATAGGGTTAAAGGCTGTTTTTGTGCGACGTCCCCTTTTTTTTATTATTGGGTCCGACGTCTGCACTTCGTTACTTTGTTCGTCGGTTTCTTCCCGTTATGATTAGTTCTCTTTCTCTTTATTTGCCAGATAGTCATTGATACGTTTCAGAACCTGGTCTGCATCCATTCCATGAACCATGCAGGCTTCCTCTAAGCTTTCCATTGCGGAAGAAGGACATCCTACACAATGCATTCCTGCTGCCATAAGGATGGCTGCAATTCCCATATCTAACTCAAGCATTTCACCGATCAATGTCTGTTTTGTAATCTGTGCTGCCATGATAATACCTCCATTTTTCTTTCATTTTGCTGAAATCAAGTATAATACATCCTCTTTAAAAGTTCAACGATTATTTCTCAATTTCTTTCATAAGGTTAATCATCTCGATCGCACCCACTGCACAGTCATATCCTTTGTTTCCGGCCTTGGTTCCGGCACGCTCAATTGCCTGCTCAATATTTTCTGTGGTAAGGATTCCGAACATTACCGGAACGCCTGCCTGCAGGCCAACCTGGGCAACTCCCTTGGAGACTTCGTTACACACATAGTCATAATGTGTTGTTGAGCCACGAATCACTGTTCCGAGGGCAATCACTGCGTCGTACTTTCCGGTTTCCACCATTTTCTTACAGATTACCGGAATCTCAAAAGCACCCGGAACCCAGGCGACATCAATGTTTTCCTCACTGATTCCGTGACGAACCAGTCCGTCGATGGCACCCCCCAGTAATTTGGACACGATAAATTCGTTAAAACGCGCGCAGACAATGCCGATGCGCTCTTCTTTTCCTACTACTTTTCCTTCCAGAACATGATATGCCATAATTTTTTCCTCCTTTTGAAATCTGTCTGATTAATATTTCGTGTAATGTCCCATTTTTTGCTGTTTTGTTCTTAAATAGAACAGGTCATCCGAGTTAGCTTCCATAATAATCGGGACTCTCTCTACAATTTCAATGCCGTAGCCTGACAGACCGACTACTTTTTTCGGATTGTTTGTCATCAGCCGGATCTTCTGTACCCCAAGGTCGGCAAGAATCTGTGCGCCAATTCCGTAATCTCTCAGGTCTTCAGGGAAGCCCAGGGCCAGATTGGCTTCGACCGTATCCATTCCCTGATCCTGAAGCTGATAAGCTTTCAGTTTATTGATCAGGCCGATTCCACGACCTTCCTGTCGCATGTATACAAGAACGCCACGGCCTTCTTTTTCAATCATACGGATGGCAGCCTTATACTGCTGGCCACAGTCACATCTTCTCGATCCTAAAGCATCTCCCGTAAGGCATTCGGAATGTACGCGGCATAAAACCGGTTCTCCATCGGAGATATCTCCTTTTACAATTGCCACATGGTGCTCTCCGTTTAATTTATTCACATAACCAAGAATTCGGAAATGTCCATAATGGGTCGGGAAGTCCGCCTCCGCCTCACGACTTACAAAGCATTCCGTTTTTCTCCTATACTGGATGAGATCTGCAATCGTGATCAGTTTCAGGCCGTTTTCCCGGCAAAATTCCACAAGATCCGGAAGTTTTGCCACAAAACCGTCCTCATCAAGGACATCACAGCAAAGGCCAACCGGCCGTAATCCGGCAATCACACAGAGATCTGCCGCTGCCTCGATAAATCCTGCCTGTTTTAAAACTCCACCCTTCCTGGCCACTTTCGGGAACATGTGACCCGGCATACGGAAATCTTCCGGTTTTGCATCCTCCTTTGCCGCTGCCATTACTGTAAGGGAACGATCCTGGGAAGAAATGCCGGTAGCTACGTCCGCCTTATCAAAGGATACCGTAGATACATTTTCCAGACCTTCGAGAAGAAGTTCCTCAAAGCCAAGCTGTTTTGCCACTTCCTCGGAAACAGGCATGGTAATCAGCCCTTTCGCCTTTGATACCATGAAGTTGATCACTTCCGGTGTGGCAAACTGTCCCGGTGCCACAAGGGCCCCTTCATTTTCCGGATCGTCATCATCCACAACGACAACCATTTTCCCTTCTTTAAAATCCTTGATTGCCTCTTCAATCGTGTTAAACTTAATGTCGCTCATTTAAATTATGTCCTCCTTGTCAGAATCCGTTTTTTATAAGAAAATCCATGGTAATCCCGGATTTTTTCTCCTCTTTTTCCTCAGCAGGTACCTCACCGTATCGAAGAAGTTTCTCCACATATTTTCCCACCATATCATTCTCAAGATTCACCGTGTCTCCCGGCTTTTTCATGAGAAGTGTGGTATGCATTCCCGTGTGGGGAATAATGGATACGGAAAAACTTTTGTCATCCACATCGGCCACTGTAAGGCTGATTCCGTCAATCGTTATGGAACCCTTACTGATGATATATTTTAAAATTTCTTTTGACGTGTCCACCGTAATCCAGATGGCATTGTCATCTTTTTTCATGGAACGGATTTTCCCGGTACCGTCAACGTGTCCGGCAACAATATGCCCGCCAAACCTTCCGTCCGCTGCCATGGCCCGCTCCAGATTTACTTTACTGCCGCTTTTCAGCTCGCCAAGGTTCGTTCTGCGAAGCGTCTCATGCATCACGTCCACGGAATAACTGTTCCTCCCGATATCCACTACGGTAAGGCATACGCCGTTTAAGGCAATACTGTCCCCGAGATGAATGTCTTCAAGCACCGTTTTCGCATTAATTGTAATCACTGCGGAATTGGCACCTTTTTTTATGGTACGGATTTCTCCGACTTCCTCAATAATTCCTGTAAACATTTTTGTCGCCTTTCCTGATGGGGCTCTTCCGGTAACCTTTACCGGCAACTACCGGCTATGCTGCTCACCGGTTCTGCCCCTTCTGCTTTTTTTCGTAAGTAAGAAGGATGTCTTCCCCGAATTCCTGCAGGTTTATACGATGGAACTGCCAGGCATCGGCCGCTTTTTCCAGTCCTTTTCCTTCTACCGGTGTTCTGGCATCGGCACCACCGAAGATTTTCGGCGCCAGATAACAGTAAATTCTGTCCACAATTCCGGCCCGCAGGGCACTTTCGTTCAGTCCGCCGCCACCTTCTAATAAAATACCGTCAATTTTTTGTTCTCCCAGTTTTTCCATCAGTAACGAAAGAGAAATACTCTCTCTGCCGTCGGATGTTTTCTCTCCTGCTACCGGGAGGATCTGCACGCCAAGGTCTTCCAGCCTTTTGGCTTTTTTGTGATCGGCATCCGGCAGACAGGCAACGATCAGCGGCTGTTCTTTCGCTGTTTTTACCAGCCTGCTTTCCTCCGGAATTCTTAAATGACTGTCGGCAATGATGCGGACCGGATCCCTGCCGCCTTCCATCCGGCAATTAAGCATGGGGTCGTCAGCAAGCACCGTACCGATTCCTGCCATAATTCCCTTATAGTGATTGCGAAGGGTCTGAACATGGTTTCGTGCCTCTTCTCCGGTCACCCATTTGGAATCTCCGGTATGGCAGGCAATCTTTCCATCCATTGTCATGGCATACTTCATTGCCACATAGGGCTTCCCGGTACGAATATAATGGAAAAAGACATAATTCATCCTGTCGCATTCTTCTTTGAGAAAATGGGGAATTACTTCAATGCCCGCCTCCCGGATCATCTGAAATCCTTTTCCGGACACCAGGGGGTTGGGATCGTCGGAACCGACGACAACCCGGGCAAGGCCTTCTTCAATGATTGCCTTGGCACAAGGTGGTGTCTTTCCATAATGACAGCACGGCTCTAATGTAACATAAATCGTACTTCCCTTTAAATCATGGCCCGCTGCCTTTGCATGGGCGATGGCGTTTCTCTCCGCGTGAAGCTGGCCGTAACATTCATGGTATCCTTCTCCGAGGATTTCTCCATCTCTTACGATGACGGCCCCGACAAGAGGATTGGGATTCACGTGACCGCTCCCTTTTTTCGCCAGCTCAATGGCTCTTCGCATATATTTTTCTTCCGGCATCCTGTCACCTCCAATAAGAAAGTTTTCAGACTTTCCTATTACAAAATAAAACACCCCGAAATTTATATAATATAAATCTCAGGGCGTCATAAACTTTTTTATTTCTATATTCATTGAAATCAGTTCCTGCTTCTTCTTACATCCGGACTGTACCGTCGGCCCCGGAATCTCACCGGATCGTGCTTACTTGCTCGCGGGCTTACGTCTTAACGCTTACCGCCGGTCGGGAATCTCACCCTGCCCTGAAGATTTGTTCCATTTCCAGTAGTCATTATAACGCATTAACAAAGGTAATACAACTATTTTTTTAATCTTCTTTTTATACGTTTCCTGCTTCCTGGGTTGCTCCATCTAAAACATGGTGTTCCGGCCCATGAATATTCACATACTCTTTGTTTGCAATTTTTTTAAATATCCGGACCGGATTGGTTCCGGTTTCTTTTTTTATATCACGAATAATTAGTGTTGCTTTTTCTTTTAATGTCATTTTTTCTCCTTATATCGCATGGGAGGTGCCGGATCTGATGATCTTTACCGGTCCCGACACCCCTGTCTGGTTTCTTCTACTTAAGAATACTCTGTGCCATTTTGAACAAATCGTTTGCGGACAGGCCGGTATCAAATCCGGTAATCATATACCGGATGCCGTCTTTTTCCCAGATAACGGATCGATAATTTTTCATTTCAATCCGATCCGAACCAAAAGAGATATAATAATGTCCTTTTGCTTCAAGTTTTTTATCTTCTGCCGTTTTTTTATAACCAACCGGCACAAATTTGTAGGTATCGTCGTTATATTTCAGGGAAATATCTCCCACTTTTTTTACCTCATCCGGGGTAGCTGCTTCCGGTTCTTCTATTGCCTTTTCCATAATAACGTCCAGTTTCCGTCCTGACCCGTTTTCGTAGGTTAAGTCCAGTTCTCTTTGTCTGGATACGGTTTCTCCGGAATCGTCCTTCCCCTCTACCCCGTTTACGCGGGCTTCCTTAAAGAAGTAGCCTCCCGGCAGTTCTTTCACTCTGTCCCCTTTCATTTCTGCCTTCTCTTCCAGTCTGGAAATATCCTCCCAGTTTTTCGTTTTGGCATAATCTGCCGGATTGTCACTGGATACGTAGGATGTAATTTTTCCTCCTGCAAAAATCGTAGCCGGTACAAGCAGGCACAGACAGGCTGCCACTACAGCAATTTTTCTGGAATTAAATTTTCTCATACTAAAACCTTCCTTTCTCCGGGAAATTTCCCGGTCAATCTGATCTTTCAAATGAGCTGATGCAGTAATGTTCTCACTTTCCATATCAAACGCTTCTTTTATGGAATCCTCCCAGTTTTCATACCTCATAAAAAACCTCCCTTCCACCTCCGCTTTCCATCATTTTGCGAAGCTGTTTCCTCGCCAGATACAGCCTTGATTTCACCGTTCCTTCCATGGACCGCGTCACGGAGGCAATCTCTTTTACCGAAAGTTCATTGTAATAATATAAAATCACGACAATTCTCTGCTTTTCCGGTAATTGATTTATCAGCGACAAAATTCTTTCTGCCTCTTCCTTTTCCAAATGACCACCTCCACTCCCTTTTTCGGTGCACCTGTCTATAAGAGTATTTTAACAGAGATATGGTTTAAAATTGAATCAAAAAAAGTCTTCCGAAAGCCGGACATATAAATATGTCCCGACTCGGGAAGACTTTTTTGTGACCGGATGCGCCGACTGACAGAATTCGGTTATAACGGAAAATCCTCTTATGTGCTCTCCCTTTCCACCAGCACTGTATCAAAGACAAGATGCTGGGTGCTCGGTTTTTCTTCTGTTTTTGCATCAATTTCCTCCACGATCATCTGGGTTGCTTTTTTTCCCATCTCGTGGGCAGGTATTTCCATGGAAGTCA
>JALFIK010000059.1 GCA_022776205.1 Eubacterium sp. | reverse complement strand
ACTTTCTATGTGGATAATATTTTTGTTTACTGGCCTCTGCCTTATGTGAAGAAACTCTATTATCTGGATGTGGATTTTTACAGATATTTTATTGGCCGGGAAGATCAGTCAGTGAATGAGCAGGTAATGATTTCCCGGATTGATCAGCAAATCAGGGTTAACAAGATTCTGATTGATTTGTATGCGTCCCATGAAGGACATTTTTCCTGTGAGCAGCTTAAAGAATATATGCTGCATTATCTTGAAACCATCCAGACGGTGACATCTGTTCTTCTTATGCGCATGGATACGGAGGAATCGGAAAAGCTCCGGGATGAATTGTGGGGATATCTTCGGGAGAAAAGTCCTCAGGCCTATGATATTCTGAAGAGTTCTATTTTCGGAAAATTTACGAAGTCTCATGGAAAGCTCGGTCACACGATCACGATGGGAGGCTATAAGATTGCACAGAAATGGATCGGATTCAACTAACAACCGACGGAAAAATGACAGGATTCTGATTCTCGTTTTGCTGTTTGTCAGTGGTGTTTTTCTTCTGATAAGAAATGGAACGGGGAAAAGCGGAAATTTGATTCGGGTGTCTGTGGATCAAAAAGAATATGGCACTTATCTTCTCACCGAGAATCAGACAATAACGATTCATGGAAAAGACTGGGAAAACATTTTGGAAATTAAGAATGGGAAGGCAAGTGTCATTCATGCCGATTGTCCTGATAAAATTTGCGTTCATCATTCTCCTGTCAGTAAGAAGGGTGAGACGATTGTCTGTCTTCCCCACAAGGTTGTGATTGAAGTGATGGGCAGGGGTGCACAAGAGAATGAAATTGATGTTATTACGAAATAATTTCGTTTATTATTTAACAATATGAATAATTCGTGGAATCTATATTGTTTTCTTTCCCGTACAATTTTGTAAGATTATACAAAATTGGAGTGGAATCCATTGAAAAATCTTTAAATATGTTGTGAATAGCTTGAAAAAAGGGCGGAAACAGGTATTGACAATAAATTGTCAATCCTTGATTTTCGTCCTTTTTTTTTATATTATTAGTGTAATTTTATATCGGATATTGTAATATTATTGAAAGACTACGGTTTGTATTCTGGTTAGAAACTGACAATATTTGATTTAAAAAATTTTAGAAAGAAGGTAAAGAAATGGGACTACTAACATTTAAAGGTGGCCTTCATCCTTACGATGGTAAAGAATTAAGTAAAGATAAACCGATTACTGAATATTTACCTCAGGGAGAGCTGGTTTTTCCTTTAAGCCAGCACATAGGTGCTCCTGCTGTTGCCTGTGTAAAGAAAGGTGACAGAGTCTTGGTCGGTCAGAAAATAGCGGAGGCTGGAGGATTTGTTTCTGCCAACATTTACAGCTCTGTTTCTGGTACGGTAAAGAAGATTGAGCCGAGAATGACGGTTTCCGGCAATAAGGTAAACGCTATTGTTGTAGAAAATGACGGAGAGTATGAGACAGTTCCGTTCCATCCTCTCGAAGACAGATCAAAAGAAGCTGTAATCAATGCGGTAAAAGAGGCTGGTATTGTCGGTCTTGGCGGTGCCGGATTCCCGACCCATGTCAAGCTGTCTCCGAAGGAGCCGGAAAAGATTGATACGATTATTATTAATGCTGCCGAATGTGAACCTTATATTACGGCAGATTACCGCTGCATGATGGAAATTCCAGAACAGCTCATTTCAGGCCTGAACATTATCCTTTCCCTGTTCCCGCAGGCAAAGGGTGTAATTGGAATCGAGGATAATAAACCGGATGCCATTGCAAAATTGAAAGAAATGTGCGAAAAAGAAGAGAGAATTGAAGTTGCGCCTCTGAAAACGAAGTATCCTCAGGGTGCAGAACGCTCTCTGATTTATGCAGTTACGGGACGTGCGATCAACTCCAGTATGCTGCCGGCAGATGCGGGGTGTATTGTAGATAATGTAGCTACGGCAATTGCGATCCATGAAGCAGTCACTCTTGGAAAACCTCTTTATGAGAGAGTGGTGACGGTAACAGGGGATGCGATTAATCATCCTGGAAACTTTAAAGTGAAAAACGGTACGAATGCAGCCGAGCTTGTTGAGGCAGCCGGCGGATTCAAATCCCGTCCTGAGAAAGTGATTTCCGGTGGCCCGATGATGGGTATGGCATTATCTACCCTTGATGTGCCGTGTGCAAAGACGTTTTCTTCTCTTTTGTGTTTTACAAAGGACGAAGTTGCAGCCAGTGAACCGGGTAATTGTATTCGTTGCGGACGCTGTGTATCTGTCTGTCCGGCCGGTCTTATGCCGACGAAATTATCGGAGATTGCAGATCACGGAAATTTTGCGTTATTTGACGAATTAAATGGATGTGAATGTGTGGAATGCGGATGCTGCTCCTACATTTGCCCGGCAAAGAGAAGATTAACCCAGTCAATGAAGACCGGACGCCGTGAGGCCATGGCTCTTCGGAGAAAGAAAAAATAGACATTAGGAGAGGTGAAAAAATGAACGAACAGTTATATAACGTATCAGCCAATCCTCATGTTCGGGATAAGGCTTCTACACATAGTATCATGCTTGATGTGATCATTGCCCTTACTCCGGCAACTATTTTTGGTTTCTGGAATTTCGGCGCGAAAGCAATTATTAACACTGTAATATGTATTGCCACCTGCGTGCTGGCAGAGTACCTCTGGCAGCATTTTATGCACAAGAAAGTAACAATCAATGATTTAAGTGCCGCATTAACCGGACTTTTACTCGCATTAAACCTGCCTCCGGAAGTTCCGTTCTGGATTCCTGTCATCGGTGGATTTTTTGCCATCATTGTTGTGAAACAGCTTTTTGGCGGTCTTGGGCAGAACTTTATGAACCCGGCTCTCGGAGCACGTTGTTTCCTTTTGATTTCCTTTGCGGGAATTATGACAAACTTTTCCTATAATGGGTTTGGGGGAAGTTTTGATGCAACCACAAGTGCGACTCCGCTGGCGGCATTAAAGGCTGGAGAAGCAGTGAATTTAAAAGCAATGTTCCTTGGAAATACAGCAGGTACAATCGGTGAGACATCCGCGGTCTTATTATTAATCGGTGGTATTTACCTGATTGCGAAAAAGATTATCAGCTGGAGAATTCCGGTATGTTATATTGTATCTCTTTCCGTCTTTGTGCTTCTTTTTGGTGGACATGGATTTGACATGATTTATCTTGCAGAACATTTATGCGGTGGTGGATTAATGTTAGGTGCCTTTTTCATGGCAACAGACTATGTTACATCTCCGATTACACCAAAGGGGCAGATCATTTTTGGTATCTTACTAGGTATCCTGACAGGTATCTTCCGTTTGTTCGGCGGATCAGCAGAAGGGGTATCCTATGCGATTATTTTCTGTAACCTGTTAGTTCCGTTAATTGAAAGATTTACAACTCCTACCGCATTTGGAAAAGGAGGTAAAAAATAATGAAAGCTTTAGTAAAAGATGCATTAAAACTTGTTATCATTACTTTAATTGCCGGTCTTGTTCTGGGTGCAGTGTATGGTATAACGAAAGCGCCGATTGCAAAACAGGAAGAAAAAGCAAAAATGGAAGCCTATGAGCAGGTATTCCCGGATGCAAGTGATTTTAAAGACGTAGAAGGTTTTTCCGAGAAAGCCGCATCCAAAGTGATTGCTGCAAATGATAATCCAATTGATGGTCACGAGGGTGATGTGATTTCTTCCGCAGTAGAGGCGGTAGATGGATCCGGTAATTCTCTTGGTTATATTTTTAATGTAACAACCTCCAAGGGTTACGGAGGGGATATCCAGCTCACCGTTGGTATTCAGGCTGACGGAACTGTTAATGGATATTCCGTCCTCTCAATCGGTGAGACAGCAGGCCTTGGTATGAAAGCAAAAGATGATCCGGACTGGGGAAAACAGTTCGCCGGTAAAAAAGTGGACACATTCCAGGTTGTAAAAGATGGTTCCGGTTCCGGAGACGATGCAAAAATTGATGCGATTTCCGGTGCGACCATTACAAGTAAAGCCGTATCCGGTGCGATGAACAGCTGTCTTGCTTATTTCCGCTCATTAGAAGGAGGTAACTAAGATGAAAAGTAATAGTGCATTCGAAAGACTTTATAATGGTATTATAAAAGAAAATCCTACCCTGGTACTTATCTTAGGTATGTGCCCGACGCTGGCCGTTACTACTTCTGCCATTAACGGAGCGGGTATGGGACTTTCCACAACAGTGGTTTTAATGTTTTCCAATCTCATCATTTCCATTTTACGTAATTTTATCCCGGACAGGGTACGTATTCCGGCATACATTGTTGTTATCGCTTCCCTTGTTACGGTCGTACAGTTCCTTCTTCAGGGATATGTACCTGCACTGAATGATGCGCTGGGTGTATATATTCCGTTAATCGTTGTAAACTGTATTATTTTAGGACGTGCGGAAGCATACGCAAGCAAGAATGGTCCGGTATCCTCTTTCTTTGATGGTGTCGGAATGGGACTTGGATTTACTCTGGCCCTGACTGTTTTAGGTGCCTTTCGTGAATTACTTGGTGCAGGAACTATTTTCGGGAAAATGGTATTACCGGAATCTGTATATACACCGATTACTATTTTTATTCTCGCTCCCGGTGCATTCCTTGTTCTCGCAACACTGATTGCTGTAAGAAATAAGATTATGAACCGAAAGGTGAAAAATGGTGAGATGGAAGAGATTCCTGCAGGATGCGGCGATTGTTCCAATTGCGGAAATTCCTGCTGTGCAAGCCGCAGCTTCTTTGATATGTCTGTCGATGATAAAAAAGAAGAAAAACCTGTTGACGGCAAAGAAGAGAATAAATAGGAAGGGGAAGGATTATGAAAGAATTACTATTAATTGCCATCGGTGCTGCGATTGTGAATAACGTCGTATTGAGCCAGTTTTTAGGATTATGTCCTTTCCTTGGTGTTTCCAAAAAGGTTGAGACTGCCGGAGGAATGGGTGCAGCCGTAATTTTTGTAATTACCATTGCTGCTTTTGTAACATCAGTAATTTATAAATTTATTCTGGTATCATTTGGTCTTGAGTATTTACAGACAATCGTGTTCATTCTTGTCATTGCTGCTCTGGTACAGTTTGTGGAGATGTTTTTAAAGAAATCCATGCCTGCTCTTTATGAGTCCCTGGGTGTGTATCTTCCTCTTATTACAACAAACTGCGCAGTATTAGGTGTTGCATTAAATTCTGTACAGTATGGATACAGCATTCTTCAGTCTGTAATTTACGGTTTTGGTATTTCCGTTGGATTCACAATTGCCATTGTCATCCTTGCCGGAATCCGTGAAAAAATGGAATACAACGATATTCCGGAGTCCTGGAACGGAATGCCGATCGTAATGATCACAGCGGGACTTATGTCTATCGCATTCTTTGGCTTTTCAGGAATTATCTGATATTTAGGAGGGAAAGAAAATGAGCGTAAATGGAATTATCCTTGCCGCCCTTGTTGTCGGCGGTACCGGACTTGTTATTTCTGTTCTCCTTGGCATTGCTTCCGAGAAATTCAAAGTCCCGGTAGATGAAAAAGAGGTGGCAGTCAGAGAATGTCTGCCAGGAAATAACTGTGGTGGCTGTGGTTTTGCAGGGTGTGATGCCCTTGCAAAAGCGATTGCGGCCGGTGAAGCACCGGTAGGAGGTTGTCCGGTAGGAGGTCAGCCGGTTGCAGATCAGATTGCTGCAATCATGGGTGTGGAAGCAGGTTCGGAAGAAAAGCATGTTGCTTTTGTAAAATGTGCCGGAACCTGTGAGAAAGCAAAAACAAAATATCATTACTCCGGAAATGAAGATTGTGTATCTGCAGTCAGTGTACCGGGTGGCGGTCCTAAAGCCTGCAGCTTTGGATGTACAGGATTTGGTACCTGCGTAAAAGCCTGTGGATTTGATGCAATCCATGTAATTAATGGTGTTGCACAGGTTGACAAAGAAAAATGTGTTGCCTGCGGAAAATGTGTGGAAGCCTGTCCAAAATCCTTAATTGAGCTGGTTCCGTATGCCGCACCACATAAAGTACAGTGTAACTCAAAAGAATTTGGTAAGGCAGTTAAGGAAGTATGTTCTGCCGGATGTATCGGATGTAAGATGTGCACCCGTGTCTGTGAATTTGATGCCATTACGGTAGAAAATAATGTGGCAAAAATTGATTACAGCAAATGTACCGGATGTGGAAAATGTGCAGAAAAATGTCCTGACAAAATTATTCTTTAATATAATTTAATATTTTTGAAAGAAAAGGTGGATTCTCTTAACTAAAATGCAAGAGAATCCGCCTTTTTTTCTTCACATTTATCCTGTATAGTAATCACGATAAGCAAGATTGGTAAAAAACTGAAGGGAGGGTATGAATATGGCATATCAGAAATTTACCGGAACGTATCACAGTTCCAATCATTCCGATAAAATCCATTATTATATCTATGAGCCTGAGACCGATCTGAGAGCGATTTTACAGATTGTGCACGACTTTGGTGACAGAGTGGAACGGAATGAAAAAATGATACGTTATTTTACGGATCATGGCGTAATGATCTGTGGCAGTGATCATATTGGCCATGGAAGGTCTTCTGCGAAAGAAGATTACGGTTATTTCGGACATACAGAAGGGTGGAGAACTCTGGTAAAAGATACAAAGAAACTTACACATTATATGAAAAAGGAATATCCCCATATTCCATATTTCCTTTACGGTCATGGCATGGGATCCTTGATCGTGCGTCTCGATTTATTGCATGAAACGGGAATTACGGGAGTTATTCTATCCGGCACGAGCGGAAAGCAGAAATATTGCAGAAGAAGGCTGGTTCTGTCAGCTGTGTTAAAAAGGATAAAAGGAGCACGACATATAAGCAGATGTCTGGAAAGAAGTCTTTATAAAAAATT